>CAZVNC010000027.1:2733-12152 GCA_964628305.1 uncultured Ideonella sp. | reverse complement strand
CGAGATCGCCGACTGGTTCGAGACGCTCGCCAAGGCGGAGCGCTCGCACGCGAACCGCTACACCAAGGCGCTCGAAGCGCTCGCCGACTGAAACGCTGTCGAGCCGACCTGACAAGGGGCTGCGGCCCCTTGTCGTCCATTGGAAGAAGCCATGACTCGTGAAGGCAATCTCGAGGCGCCGACCCGGCACCCGATCGACTGGCGCGGCGCCGAGTTCTACGACGAGGCGTCGGCTTACAAGGAGATGGAGCGCGTGTTCGAGATCTGCCACGGCTGCCGGCGTTGCGTCAGCCTGTGCCAGAGCTTCCCGAACCTGTTCGACCTCGTCGACGCCACCGACGACGGCGAGGTGCACGGCGTCAGGAAGGATGACTACTGGAGCGTCGTCGACCAGTGCTATCTGTGCGACCTGTGCTACATGACGAAGTGCCCGTACACACCGCCGCATCCGTGGAACGTCGACTTTCCGCACCTGATGCTGCGCGCGAAGGCGATCAAGTTCAAGAAGGGCGGTGTCAAGGTGGGCGAGAAGTTCCTCGCCTCGACCGACGTCCACGGCCAGTTTGCCGGCATCCCGATCGTCGTGCAGACGGTGAATGCGATCAACAAGACGCGCGCTGCGCGCAAGATCATGGACGGCGCGCTCGGCGTCCACCCGGACGCCTGGATGCCCGAACTGGCGGCAAAGCGGTTCCGCTGGAGCGCCGAGAAGCCCGCCGCCACCGTCGTCACGAATGGCGAGCGCACGCCGGGCAAGGTCGCGATCTTCGCGACCTGCTATGTCAACTACAACGAGCCGGGCATCGGTCACGACCTGCTGAAGATCCTGGCTCACAACGACATCCCGTATGTGCTCGTCGAGAAGGAGAGTTGCTGCGGCATGCCCAAGCTCGAACTCGGCGACCTCGACTCGGTGGCCAGGCACAAGGAAGCCAACATACCGGTCCTCGTGAAGTACGCGCGCGAGGGCTACGCGATCCTGACCGCCGTGCCGAGTTGCACCTTGATGTACAAGCAGGAGCTGCCGTTGATGTTCCCCGACTGCGCCGACACGCAGGCGGTGATGGCGGCGATGTTCGACCCGTTCGAATACCTCGTTGCGCGCCAGAAGGACGGCCTGCTGAAGACCGACTTCAAGACCGCGCTCGGCAAGGTGAGCTACCACATCCCGTGTCACGGCCGGGTGCAGAAGATCGGCAAGAAGACGGAGGAGATGTTCAAGCTCATCGGCCAGAGCGTGAACGTGACGCTCAACACGGTCGAGCGCTGTTCCGGCCACGCCGGAACCTACGGCGTGAAGACGCCGACCCATCCGATCGCGATGAAGATCGGCCGGCCGGTCTTCAAGGCGATGGGGAAGGACACGCCCGACGTCATCAGCAGCGACTGCCCGATGGCCGGCCACCATATCGCGCAAGGCATGCGCGAGGCCGGCGCGCCGGCCAGGGCGCTCGCGCATCCGCTGAGCCTCGTGCGCAAGGCCTACGGGCTGGCGTGATGGATCGGCGCCGCGCATGAATCGACAGGAATGGAATGCACCATGGCCATCACCCGCGACAATCTGCTGACGCTCGAGGCGTACGCGAAGATTCGGGCCTCCAGCCGGCCGGCCTTCATCGCCCACCGCCGCCTGCGCACGGTGCGCCTGGGTGAGCACATGACGCTGCAGTTCGAGGACGAGCAGACGATCCGGCGCCAGATTCAGGAGATGCTGCACGTCGAGAAGATCTTCGACGAGGAGGGCATCCAGGCCGAGATCGACGTCTACGGCGCGCTCGTGCCCGACGGTACGAACTGGAAGGCGACGCTGCTGATCGAGTACCCCGATCCGCACGAGCGCAAGCGCGAACTCGCGCGCCTGATCGGCGTCGAGGATCGCCTTTTCGTCGAGGTCGAAGGCCAGCCGCGCGTCTATGCGATCGCCGATGAAGACCTGGATCGGGAGAACGACGAGAAGACCTCGGCCGTGCACTTCCTGCGCTTCGAGTTTGCCCCCGCCGCGCGCGCCGCGATCCGCGCCGGCGCCCAGGTCAAGCTCGGCTGCGACCACACCAACTACCCGGCGCACACGCTGATCGAGCCTGAGACGCTGGCGAGCCTGGCGGGCGATCTCGGGTAGCGCGTGTTGCGCGTCGGCCGAGCATCAGCGGCGACGCGCGTGCAGCCAGCCTTCCACGCTGAAGACGACGAGCGCGAGCCAGGTCAGTGTGAAGCCCACCAGCCGGTCGCCCGATAGCGACTCGCCGAAAATCCACAAGCCGAGCAGGAGCTGAATCGTCGGCGAGACGTACTGCAGCACGCCGAGCGTCGCAAGCGAGATGCGGCGCGCGCCGGCGGCAAACAGCAGCAGCGGAATGGAGGTCATCGGTCCGAGGCCGATCAGCCAGGCGAGCGTCGTGCCGTCGTGCGCGAGGCCGCCGCTGCCCAGCCAGGTCCACCACGCGAGAAGCGCTATCGCGGGCGGGGCCAGCAGCAGCGTCTAGAGCGTCAGGCCCTCGAGTGCGCCGAGGGCCGCCGTCTTGCGCATCAGCCCGTAGAGACCGAACGAGACGGCGATCACGACACCGACCCACGGGACGCTCGGGCCGAGCGCGGCGAGCCACAGCACGCCAGCCGCGGCGAGCGCGACCGCGACCCACTGCCAGCGCCGCAACCGCTCGTGGAGCACGAAGTAGCCGAGCGCGACGCTGACGAGCGGGTTGATGAAGTAGCCCAGGCTGGCGTCGATCACATGCCCGTTCGAGACGGCCCAGACGTAGGTCAGCCAATTCACGGCGAGCACGAGCGAACTCAGCGCGAACATCCCGAGCACCATCGGCTGGAATCGCAGCGTGGCGATCCACTGCCAGCGCCGCAGCCAGAGCAGGATCAACGCGAGGAAGGCAAGCGACCAGGCCACCCGGTGCAGCACGATCTCGAACGCGCCGACGCCTTCCAGTTCACGAAAGTAGAGTGGAAACAGGCCCCACGCGATGTAGGCGAGAGCCGCCTGAAGCATGCCGCGGTTCATCGCGCGCGCGCTGGCCTCACGCCCACTTGGCGGTCTCGAAGCTGAACGACTCCTGCGCGTGGCGAAGGTAGACGTTCGCGAGCGTCGTCTTGCAGCTCCAGGTCTGCTGCGCAAATCCCGGCTCGAGCGCCAGCGCGGCAGGGGTCAGCGCGACGCCGCAGACGCCCGGCTTGCTGCGCGCCGAGCTGTAGCGGATCCAGGCCACGTCGCGATCGCGGGCCGCTTGCGCGAGTGCCTGGCAATCGGCGTAGCGTGTCGGGTGCGTCCATGCCTTGGCCGCGGCGACCCAGGGCGGGGCGGTGAGGTCGACGCAGGCGCCCGAGACGCGAGCCTCGAAGAAGGTGTGCTGGGTGTGCAGCGATTCGCCGCGCAGGGCGTCGCTGTCGCGCAGGAAGCGCCACTTCCAGTACGCGACTTCGGCGCAGGCGACTTCGAGCGCTTCCGCGCCGTACCACAGGCCCGGCGAGCCTGCAGGTCGGAAGCGCGATTCGTGCTGCGGCCGATAGCGAAACGGCGTCGCGATCAGGTAGTGCCGCCCAGCCCCTTGTGCGGGCAATGCCGGTTTGCTCGCTTCCAGCAGGTCTTCCAGCAGATGCTGCTCCGAGGCGGTGTCGACGAGCTTCATCGTGGCGACGAGATGCTGCGCCTCGACGCCACGCCAGAGCGCCGCATCGCGCGGCGCCACCCCGGAGTCGAACCATTCGGCGCGCAGCGGCGCGCGCCGCGTCACGCCGCGGCCCGCATGCCGTCGAGGTAGGAGGCGACCACCACCAGACCTTCGGCACTGCGGATCAGCTCCGAAGGTTTGCCGTTGAGCGCCCGGTTCGCACTGTGCATCCAGGCGCGGCGCTGCGTGTCGTCGCCGCCGACCAGCGCGTCGAGCGAACGGTAGACGCGCACCAGCAGCAGCGCGAGCTCGCCCTCCTTGCTGTCGGGCGCGATGCTGCGCGTGCCGTTCGCCAGGCGCGAAACGCTCGCCTCGCTGATGCCGAGGATGCGGGCCAGCGCGGCCGGCGCAAGATCGAGCAGACCGGCAGCGCGAAGCAGCGCCTTGGTCAGCACGGCGCGCGCGTCAGCGTGGGCGCTAGCCTGAGTTCGAAGGTACTTCGGAGAGACTTCGCGTGCGACAGTAGCGGTATGGGCGGACATGCTTGCTTCCATTTGAAATAATGTGGAGAGTATATTCCACATGAAACAGGCCGTCGAGTCCTCTCCGACCTTTGCTGCGGATGGGCGGCCGGTCGGCAGACGGCGCCGGTTTTCGGCATCATTGGCCCGTGGCCAGCGTGACTTTCACTTCCCAGCTTCGGCGGTTCACAGAAACGCCCGAAGTGCAGACCGACGCCGCGACCTTGCGGGACGCCCTGTCCTCGGCTTTCGAGATCAACCCGCGCCTGCGCGGCTATGTTCTCGACGATCAGCTGCACCTGCGCGCCAACGTCGCCGTCTTCATCGATGGCGTGCGCGTTCGCGACCGCGAGTCGCTCGCCGATGCGCTGGGACGCGACAGTCGCGTCCATGTCCTGCAGGCC
Source organism: uncultured Ideonella sp. (assembly GCA_964628305.1). Taxonomy (GTDB): domain Bacteria; phylum Pseudomonadota; class Gammaproteobacteria; order Burkholderiales; family Burkholderiaceae_C; genus CAIKUF01. Next base: position 7,610 of record CAZVNC010000027.1, on the reverse strand, counting down.
CTGTCCGGCGGGTGAAAGGAGTTCCGGATGGAAGCCGCAGTCGATCGTGCATGGCTCGCCACCCGCAAGGGCCTGTTCGAGATGCGCAAGCGTACCGGCGGCTGGCAGATCGAGCACGTCAGCTTTCTCGGCGAGCCGGTCAGCATGCTGCTGCCGCCGCAGCGCGACGGCTTCATGCTGGCGGCGCTCAACCTCGGGCACTTCGGCGTCAAGGTTCACGCATCGAGCGATGCAGGGGCGACCTGGAACGAGGTCGCGACGCCTGCCTATCCGCCCCAGCCCGAAGGCGCCGAAGGCGTGCCGTGGAAGCTGGTGCAAATCTGGTCGCTTGCTGCGCACAACGCAACGATCTGGGCTGGCACGCTGCCCGGAGGCCTGTTTCGCTCGTCGGATCGGGGCCGGTCCTGGCAGCTCGTCGAACCGCTTTGGTCGCGCCCCGAGCGTGCCGAATGGTTCGGCGGCGGGTATGACGAGCCGGGCATCCATTCGATCTGCCCGCATCCGCGCAACGACGGTGAAGTGCTCGTCGGCCTGAGTTGCGGCGGCGCGTGGGTCACGCGCGACGGCGGCGCGAACTGGGTCGTGCAGAGCGCCGGCATGCGCGCCGACTTCATGCCACCGGAACGCGCGGAGGATCCGAACATTCAGGACCCGCATGCGATCGTGCGCTGCGAGGCGCAGCCCGATGTCCTGTGGTGCCAGCACCACTGCGGCATCTGGCGCTCGACGGACAACGCCGCGTCGTGGCGGCAGGTCACGAACGCGCCGGTGTCGGCCTTCGGCTTCGCGGTGGCGGTCGATCCGCACGATGCCGATACGGCGTGGTTCGTTCCCGCGATCGCAGACCAGTGCCGCGTGCCGCGCGACGGCGCGCTGATCGTGAACCGCACCCGCGACGGCGCTGCGAGCTTCGAGACGCTGCGCGACGGACTGCCGCAGTCGAATTGCTACGACCTCGTCTATCGGCACGGCCTCGCCGTCGCCGACGACGGGCGCAACCTGCTGATGGGCAGCACGACCGGCGGCCTTTGGGCGAGCGGCGACGCCGGTGACCATTGGCAGACGGTGTCGCTCACGCTGCCGATGATCTATGCGGTGCGTTTCGGCTGATTGCGAGCTGTAACGGCGTCGCTCGCGCGTGACCGCATGTTTCGCGCGCACCGAGTGAATGTGGCGAGGATCGCACGCTACCCCCAAGTTCTTGGGATGGCGGGCGATGCCCTGTCATGACTTTGTCGCGCAGGTTGCCGACAATCGATCCAGACGCCGCGACCTTGTACCGCAATGTGCGCGTTGTCGGAGCCTTTGCCATGCCGCAGACCTTCAACGTCGGAGCCCGTTCGCTCTTCGTCACCGTCACCGCCTGGATCGCGATCGTCCTGTCTGCGCTCGTGAGCGCCTCGGCAGTCGTCCAGAACGCGTTCGTCGCGTCGGTCGCGCCGCTCGCTTCGGGCGGCGCCAATCTGCCTGCGCTGCCGCTGCTGACGAATCTGCTGCTGGGCTACCTTCCGTGGGTCGTCGGCACCGGTCTCCTGATGTCGCTGCTGATGCTCGCGTCGGCAATCGGTCTGCTGCTGCGCCTCGAGTGGGCGCGCCGCTCCTTCATCGCCGTGCTGATGATCGCGATCGTCGCCAACCTGCTCGGGCTGTGGTTGCAGCACGAGGTCGTGCAGTCGGTCGTCACGAGCGCGCTCAGCGGCTCGCCGCTGCCGCCGCAGGCGGCTGGCGTGTTCGGCGGTTTCGTCACGGCGGCGCGCGTCATGGCGGCGCTCGTGACGCTCGTCACCTGCGTCTTCTTCGGCTGGGTCATCCGGCGCCTGATGTCGGCCCCGGTGCGTCAGGAATTTGCCTGATTCTGGGCGCGCGAGTCGGCGTGCAGCGGCTCGACTACGCGAGCCCCGGATTGCCTTCGACGCCAACCAGCTTCGGCGTGTTGATGCGGCGCGCGCCGACGTGCCCGCCGGGTTGCGCCTTGAGCCAGGCTTCGACCAGTTCCCAGACCGGCTTGCCGCCCGCCTGTCTTGCCTCTTCGGCGACCGGCGCCCAACCGGCGACCCTATAGGTCTTGTCGGCTTCGAGCGGCTTGCCGCGAAGGCGCATGTCGGAGATCCGCGAGCCCATCCTCTCGCCCGGCGTCATCGTGTAGTCGAGACCGCCGACGCGCACCATGTCGCCCCCTTGCTGGTAGTACGGATCGGGGTTGAAGAGGTTGTCTGCAACGTCTTCCAGCACCGTCTTGATCATCGTCCCCGTCATCTCGGTGACGGTCGTGTAGGGGTAGGTGATCGCGAGCTGATCCATCATCAGCTCGCGCGTGATCGCATCGCCCGGCAGCAAGCTCGTGCCCCAGCGAAAGCCCGGGCTGAAGGCGATCTCGGCACCTTGCACGTCGATCAGCGCGTCGCACAGCAACTGATCCCAACTGCCGTTGAAGTTGCCGCGCCGGTACAGCAGTCCATCGGTCACGGCGAGCGTTTCGGCCAGCCTGGCTTCGTACGGCGCGCGCAGCCGCTTGATCAACGCATCCATCGCCGGATCGGCGGGGAGCATGTTGCTGAAGACCGGCAGCAGCCGGTAGCGCCAGTTCGCGATCCGGCCACCGCGCAGCTCGAAGTCCATCACGCCGAGAAACTTGCCGTTGCTGCCGGCGTTCGTGACGAGCGTCGTTGCGCCGCCGCTCTTCACCGGCACCGCGAGCGGCACGCCGTCGTGCGTGTGGCCGCCGAAGATCGCGTCGATGCCGCGCACGCGGCCGGCGAGCTTGAGGTCGACGTCCATGCCGTTGTGCGACAGCAGCACGACGAGTTGCGCACCGTTCTTGCGCGCCGCATCGACCGTCTTCTGCAGTTTCTCTTCGTGGATGCCGAAGCTCCAGTCGGCGACGAAATAGCGTGGGTTGGCGATCGGGGTGTACGGAAAGGCCTGACCGATGATCGCGACCGGCACACCGTTGATCTCGCGCAGCGTGGACGCCGGAAACACCGGGTCGCCGAAATCGGCGGTGGCGACGTTTTGCGCGACGAAGTCGATCCGTCCCTTGAAGTCTTTCTCGACGACGGCCTTCACCCGGTCCATGCCGTAGGTGAACTCCCAGTGGCCCGTCATCACCTCGACGCCCAGCACCAGCGCGGCATCGACCATATCCTGCGCATTGGTCCACAGCGCTGTCGCCGAACCCTGCCAGGTGTCGCCGCCGTCGAGCAGGATCGCTCCGGGGCGGCTGGCCTTCAACCGCTTGACGAGCGTCGCGAGGTGCGCGAAGCCGCCGACCTTGCCGTAGCGGCGCGCCGCGGCGTCGAAGTCGAGGAAGGTGCAGGCGTGCGCGAGTGCCGTGCCGGGCGCGATGCCGGCGCGCCGCAGCAGTTCCTCGCCGACGAGGTGCGGCCACTGGCCTTGCATCGAACCGACGCCGAGGTTGACGCTCGGTTCGCGAAAGTAGATCGGCTTCAACTGCGCGTGGCAGTCGGTCATGTGCAGCAGGCTCACGTGTCCTGCGCCGCTGCCGAGAGGCGGCAGGTCGTAGAGCCCGGCCTCGGCGGTCGCCGCATCGGCGTTCTCGTAGCGTTCCAGTCCCATGCCGGCGACCGCGGCAGCGGACAGGACCTGGAGGAACTCGCGCTTGCTCAGGCTCATGGGGTGGAGACGGTTCGTGACCGATGGTGACGTCCGTGCATCACGCCGCCGACGCATCGAACGCGCGGATCATGCCCAACCTTTCGCTGCAGGCGCCAATGGCGCCGCGCTCGTTACTGCGCGTTGACCGACGACTGCGGGTCGAGCAGCAGCGACATCAGATCGCGCAACTGCGCCACATCGAGGATCTTCTCGTGGCCGAAGCGCGGCATGTTCGAGCAGGGCACGGTCGCCTTCGCGTTCCACAGCCGGCTCCAGGTGTACTTGACGACCTCCGCCGCTGACGCCGCCTTCGGGTCGGTGATGCCGCGCGACTTGCCGTAGTGCAGCAGGCTCGGCCCGATCGTGCCGTACGAGAGCTCCGACTTGTCGAGCTGATGGCAGTTGTAGCAGCTGCCGCCATTGTCCTTGGGGTCGGCCGACGCGTCGCTCCAGCTCATGCCTCTGCCGCTCTGGGCGAGCTTGTCGCCCTTGCGCCAGTCGCCGAAGAAATTGCCGTCGGCCGGCCACTCGATGCTCGCCCGGGCTTGTTCCATGATTCTCTTCTCGACCGCAGCCGTTGGCGCGACGTCGGACGAACAGGCCTTTTGCATCGCGTCCTGCTGGAGCCGGCTCATCTTCGCGATGCCTTGGTCGCGAAACGATGCATTCATCATCTGCGCCGCCTGGGCGTCGAGTTCGGCGGACGACGGCCCGCTCGCGCAGCCCGCGACGATGGCCGCGCTGCCGGCAACGGCAAGGATCAATCGGGTGGTGTTCATGTTCGGCTTTCGGTCGGGTAGGGCGGACGGAGCATGCACTGCTCGCGCTTTAGCGCTTGATCGCGGGCGCGATCGACTCCGCGCCTTTCGCGTTCACGCCCATGTAGGTCGACAGTGCGATCGTCACCTCGGAACCGAAGAGCGGGAACGGAAAACGCTGCTGGCGGAAGCAGTCGTTCAAACGAAGCTGCATGCTCCACATCTGGCCATTGCTGACACGATACGCGGGCCAGGCGGCGAAGCCGATGCCGTCACCCGGATTGACGGTCAGGTCGGGCAGGTCCTGAAGGCGGATGCGCTTGTCTGCCGAGCCGTGACAGGTGGCGCACGCAAAGTCGTACGGTCCGGCGCGATAGAAGAATGCGCGCTTGCCGAGCTCGTAGCTGCGCTTCTCTTCGGGGTGGCCTTGGGGTAGATTGAAGCGCAGGCCGCGCGACTGCGACGCGACCCACGTCGCGAGCGCGGTGACGTTGGCCTGCTCGC
>CAZVNC010000027.1:842-2723 GCA_964628305.1 uncultured Ideonella sp. | reverse complement strand
GCGCTCGATCTCGGCGGCGTCCAGGCCCTGCAGCGCCGCCATGCACGTCACGAGGCGCGACTCGAGATCCTGCACCCTCTTCGTGTCGGCAAAGTAGCGCGGCAGTTCGACGAAGGTTCCCTTCACGACGCCCGGCCCCTTGCCGAGGTCGCATTGCTCGAGGGTCGCGTTCTTCGGGCCGCGCGCGGTCTTCCACAGCGCCTCGCCCTTGGCTTCGTAGAGTTCGGCCGGGTTGCCATCCTCGAGCATCTTGCGATATTCGGCAATGCCGTCGGCGGTCGACTTCTGTGCCTGCGCAGTGCATGCGAAAGCCAGGGCCGCAATTCCGATCAGGGTCGAATGCTTCATCGTCTCCTCGTCTTCTTCTTGCGCGCAGGCCGGGTGGGGGTTGCCCGCCCGACCCATGCCGCTTGCGAGCGGGTCGAGTCCCGCCTCGAGCGCCGTTCAGGTGACCGCCGCCTCGTCGCTGCGCTTGTCGCCCTTGTTGTCGATCCAACTGATAACGATCTTGTCGCCGACCTTGCCGTTCTTGATCGTGAACTGCAGGAACGGGTTCTTCGCGATCGACGGGCCCCACTGGGCGGTCAGCACTGTCTTGCCGTTCTGGGTCGCCGTCACTTCCTGGATGAACCAGGCCGGGATGACCTTGCCCGCCGAGTCCTTGCGCTGGCCGGTCTCCATCTCGTGGGCCATCAGGACGCGCACCGTGACCTTGTCGCCGGCGGCCTGGGCGCGTATGCGCATCGGGTCTGACATGTTGGCATCCTTTCCTTGTTAGCTGTACGTCGCGGCTGCGCGCTTCACCCGCCGCATCCGCCGAGCGTGACCTTGATCTCCTTAGAGGCGTAGAGCACGCGGCCGTCGCTCATCATCGCGACCGCGTAGACGTTCGAGGTCTGCGCCATCTTCACGCGGGTCGAGATGTTGGGCTCGATCGCGTCGGTCAGATCGAACACCGCGGCGAGTGTGTTCGGGTTCTTTTCCACCAGCAGCAGCAGGCGCGTCGCGCCGGCGGCCGTTGTCGAAGCGCCGACCGGCACGACGGCGCCGTTCTCGGCGATGTCCGGGCCGGTGATCGTGACGTCGGCGCTCGCGACAGGCGCGCCGCCGCCGAGCGCCTTGACCGCATCGGCGAGCGATTTGGCATCGAACGCCGCCTTCGGCCACGCTGCATGCGCGATCCCGGGTAGGAAGCCAGCCGCCGCGAGCAGGCTCGCAACCCTGGCGCTCGAAGCCAACATCTGGCGTCGGGTCTGTACTGTCATGTCGTCCCACTCCTTGGTTGCGGCTGGCGAGCCGGCCCTTGGGCTCGCTTGCATTCGATGTTGAAGCAAACGCTTGCCCTTCGCACTACTCAACTTCCCCTACTACCCGTCCGGGTTATCCGCCATCCCCCGATGCGGGAATAGACAGGCGCCGGCACGAAAGGCGCTAATGTAAGCGGTGCCGCATCCGCTTGCGCAACGCGTCGTGTCGCGGCGCAGGCGGCGCGGCCCGCGCGATCACTCTGGAGGGATGCATGAACTTCGACAAGGAATTCGACGCCTCGGGCCTGTCGTGCCCGCTGCCGATCGTCAAGACGAAGAAGGCGCTGGCCGACATGAACCCGGGCCAGGTGCTGAGGGTCGTCGCAACCGACCCCGGATCGGTCGCCGACATGCAGGCCTTCACCGAACAGACCGGGCACGCACTGCTCGAGACGGCGGCCGAGAACAGCAAGCACGTCTTCTACATCCGCAAGAAGTCATGATGGACTTCGGGCAAACCAACGCGGAGGCCGCATGACGACGAAGAAGATGGCGATCATCGCCACCAAGGGCGCGCTCGACATGGCCTACCCGCCGCTCATTCTGGCGTCGACCGCGGCCGCGCTCGCCGGGG
>CAZVNC010000027.1:0-802 GCA_964628305.1 uncultured Ideonella sp. | reverse complement strand
TCCAGGTCTTCTTCACCTTCTACGGCCTGTCGTTGCTGCGCAAGGACATCAGCGACATCAGGATCAGTCCGCTCGCCAACCCGGCGATGCCGATGCCGATGCCGATGCCGGTCACGCTGCGCATGATGCCCGGCATGGAGGCGATGGCGACGTCGATGATGAAGGCGAAGATGAAGAAGAAGGGCGTCGCGACGCTCGAGGAACTGCGCTCGCTGTGCCTCGAGGCCGACGTGAAGTTCATCGCCTGCCAGATGACGGTCGACCTGTTCGATTATCAGAAGAGCGATTTCATCGATGGCATCGAGTTCGGCGGCGCGGCGACCTTCCTGCAATTCGCCGGCGAGACCGACGTCAGCCTGTTCATCTGAAGGCGTGAAAGCGTGAAGGCGTGACGCCGCAAGGCATCGCCACGCTCGTCGCCGGGGGCGGCTTCGCGATCGCGTTCGTGTTCGGCTTCGTCGGCGCGAAGGCGAACTTCTGCACCATGGGCGCGCTCTCCGACGTCGTCAACATGGGCCATTGGGGCCGCGTGCGCATGTGGCTGCTTGCGGTCGCGGTCGCGGTGATTGGCGCGAGTGCGCTGTCCTATGCCGGGCTGGTCGATCTGTCGGCGTCGGTCACGCAGCGTCCGGTGCTGCCGTGGCTGTCGCTGCTCGCCGGCGGGTTCGCGTTCGGCGTCGGCATGACGCTCGCCGGCGGCTGCGCCAACCGCAACCTGATTCGCGTCGGCGGCGGCAGCTTGCGCTCGATCGTGGTGCTGACGTTCGCCGCAATCGCCGGCTACATGACGCTCAAGGGTCTG
>CAZVNC010000026.1:0-12174 GCA_964628305.1 uncultured Ideonella sp. | reverse complement strand
CTGGCACAGCTCGACACCGACGACGTTGCTCGAGTGGCCCCAGTCGGCCTTCACCGAGATGCTCTCGGCGAGCGAATACATGGCGTCGAAGACGACGACATCGGCTGCGCGGAAGAAGTCGACGAAGCCTTGCGTTTCGGCCGGGTCGGAGAGCTTGTGCTCGGAGTCGGTCGAGTAGACGACCGCGCGACCTTCGCGCTCGAAGCGGTAGGCGTAGGAGTCGCCGGAATGACGCTGCAGCTTGGTGTCGACGCGCAGGCCGGCGACCTCGATCGGCTTGCCGGGTGTCAGATGGACGAATTCGGTCTGCGCGCCGAAGGTCGAGAAGCCGACCGGAAACGACGGCTGCTCCTGCTGGCGCCGCAGCGCCGCTTCCAGCCCCGCGTGGCCGCCGTAGAAGACGACCCGGTTGCCGGGGATGTAGGCCGGCGTGAAGAACGGCAGCCCCATGATGTGGTCCCAGTGGACGTGCGAGACGAACACATGGTAGGTCTGCGGCGCCCCGGCGCCGTGGCGCGCGATCGCCGCCTGGCCGAACGGGCGCAGGCCGCTGCCCATGTCGCACAACACGTACTCGCCGGCGCCGGCCTCGATCTCGACGCACGAGGTGTGACCGCCATACGTTCCGGCGACGGCGAAGTCGAGGCCGTCGAGATAGGCGTCGAGTTCGGCGTCGTCGCCGAAGTGACGTCCTGACGCGCCGCGCAGCGCGGCACGGACCTTTCTTCGCACGTCGGCCGCGGTGAGCGCGATCGGCAGCGACCCGCGCGTGCCCCAGAAGCGCACCCGCATCATGGTGCGTCCGGCCCCGGATCGGCGTCGAACGCCGCAAGCGCCGCGGGCGACAGCGCGGCGAGCGTGTCGCGCAGCGTCGGAAAGACCTCGACCACATGCTGGAAGCGCGCGATCTCGAAGATCTCGCGCACCACCGGCTGCAATGCGGTGGCAGCGATCCGCTCGCCGCGCGCGCGCATCTGCCGCGACGCCATCATCAGCACGCGCAGGCCGACGCTGCTGATGTAATCGACCGCGGCGAAGTCGAGCACGAGCGCGCAGTCGCTCGGCGCCTGCGCGAGCGGCGCCAGCGCCTGCTGCAAGCTGTCGGCGCTGGCGTGATCGATGCGGCCAGCGGGCACTGCGACGACGACATCGTTGAAACGGCGGATCGAAACGTCCAAGGCGTCCTCCGGCGACGCGGCCCGTGAGACCTGCGCGTTCATTGTAGGCACGCGATGCCGGCGCGTGGGTTCGGCGCGTGGGTTCGCGCATGGGGCGTTCGCGGCCCGGCGCTCGAGTTCGACGCCGAATTGCCGATAAGTCTCTACCGCCTTCCCGAAAGCGTTGCCATGCCCCGTTCCCAGAAGCAGCCGGTGCGCGCGCCGAAGCCCGCGGCGCAGCTCGAAGTGGCGCCCGACGCCGAGTTGCAGGCGGCGGCGCGCGTCGCCGCGCAACTGACGCGCGCGCCGATCGCGTTCGTCGCGCTGATCGACGCCGATGCAGGCACCCGCCTCGCGTACCCGGCCTGCGTCGGCATCGACGCCCGGCAACTCGATCCCGGATTCGCGCTGCGCGCCCATCAGACGCGTGCAGCGCCGCCGTTGGTGATCGAGTCTCTGAACGCCGACGCGCAGTTCGGCGTCCTGCCGCTCGTCGCCGGCGCGCCGTGGCTGCGGGTCTACGCCGGCGTCCCGATCCTCGATGCGCAGGGCACTCCCCTGGGCACGCTCGGCGTGCTCGACGTTGTGCAGCGCGGCCTCGATGCCGGCCAGCGCGCCGGCCTGCGCGATCTGGCGAGCGTCGTTCGGCTCGCGTTGCAGGCGCGCCGGCAGATCGGTGAACTCGCGCGCGAAGCGGCGCATGACGCGCTGACCGGGCTTGCCAACCGCAAGCCCTTCGAGCAGGCCCTGCAGGTCGAACTGCACCACGCGATGCGCACCGGCGAGCCGTTCGCGCTGCTGCGGCTGAGCCTGGACGGCATCTGCGACATCCGCAACGGCTTCGGCCCTGCCGATGCCAACGCCGCACTGCGCGAGGTGTCGGCACGCATGGCAACGCGGGTGCGCCTGGGCGACGTGCTGGCCCGCCTCGGTGGCGACGAGTTCGGCATCGTGATGCGCCACGGTGCGGCGACCGCCGCCGAAGTGCTCGCGGCACGCATCGTCGACGCGGTGCGCCAGCCGCTGACGCTGGCCGACGGCGAAGCGGTCGGCGTTCGCGTCTGCATCGGCATCGCCGCCTATACCGACGAGGTGGAGTCGGCCGCCGCGCTGCAGGCGCAGGCCGAACTGGCGCTGGATGCGGCGCGCCGCGAGTACGACCACCGCTGGAGCTTCTTCGGGCGCAAGTTCGACGGCGCGGCCTTGCGACTGGTCGAGACGGCCGCTGCCGTGCCCGATCCCGACCCCTCCACGTCCGGCTGACGCGCGCCTGCGATGCAACAATCGGTGGACCCGCCCACCGATTGCACCGCATCATGCCCGAGCCGACCCGCACGACCGCCAGCACGTCGGGCGACGCGGCGGCCGGGAGCGCGCAGGCGGCGGCGCGCTTCGTCGCGCTGTTCGCCGAAAGCCTGGCGGCGCGCAGTTTCGTCAAGCTGCTGCTCGGTCGCTATCGCGGCGCCGATCCCGGTCTTGCCGACCTGAAAAGCATCGAGCTGCGCCGCGTCGGCTTGCGCGGGAAGGACATGCTCTCGTTCGTCCGTCACCACGCAACACGCGACGTCACGAGCAATCTGACGCTCGACGCTGGTGTCGGCGCAGTGCGCGACGCGTTGCGCGACGGCTTTCAGCATGCCCATCTGCTGACCGACGCGCACGACGTCCAGTGGTCGGTGAGCCGCAAGGGCCGGCAATCGCTGCGGCGTGGCAGGCTTGCCGCGGCGGCGCCACGCACGGACGCTGCGCCACCGGCTGACGACGCTCCCGATGAGGCCGCCGACGAAGCCCGGCTTGTCGCCCATGATCGGGCCAAGCGCCGCTACATCGACCCCGAACTCGCCTTCCTCGTCGACCTCGGCGTCACCGACGCCCAGCACCGGATCGTCCCGGCGATGGCGCGCAAGTGGAAGCAGATCAACAAGTTCGTCGAGATCTTCGAGCATGCGCTGGCGACGAGTCCGCTGGGGCGGCAATCGCCGCTGCGGGTGCTCGACTTCGGCTGCGGCAAAGGCTATCTGACGTTCGCGGTGCACGAGCATCTGTCGCGCGCGCTGGCGCGGCAGGCGCAGGTGGTCGGCGTCGAGCTGAGGGGCGATCTGGTGCGACAGTGCAATGGCGTCGTGCAGCGCCTCGGGCTCGCCGGGCTCTCGTTCGAGGAAGGCGATGTGCGCAGCTACGCGCCGGGCGCGATCGACATCATGATCGCGCTGCACGCCTGCGACACCGCGACCGACCATGCGATCGCGCTCGGCATCCGCGCCGGCGCGGCGATCATCATGTGCTCGCCGTGCTGCCACAAGGAGCTGCGCCCGCAGATGCGCAGCCCGGCGCCGATGCAGCCTCTGCTGCAACACGGCATTCACATGGCGCAGGAGGCGGAGATGGTGACCGACGGTATACGCGCGCTGCTGCTCGAAGCCGAGGGCTATGCGGCGCGCGTCTTCGAGTTCGTCTCGCCCGAGCACACGAGCAAGAACAAGATGATCCTCGCCGTGAAGCGCAGCCAGCCGACCGCCCGCGCGCAGGCACTGCGCCAGATCGCCGAGATCAAGGCCTTTTACGGCGTGCGCAAGCAGTGCCTCGAGACGCTACTCGGCGCGCGTCAGTGCGAGACGATACAGCTCGCCGGATGACCGAACATCTCGCCCGGCGCGGAGAACGCCGTGCCGGCGAACCCGGCGAGTGCGATCACCAAGGTGGCCAGGGTCAGGCAGCGTCTGCTTTGCAGCGCCCTACCTTCGGCCTGCGACGCACTGGCGCCGCTTCGATCTGCGTGGTTATGGGTGGTTGTTCTGCTCATGTTTGTTACTTTAGACGTTCGCGCATGAACAATAAATGGGTTCGATTGCAATGCAGCATTGCGATTTTGCGAACTGCTATCGCCGATTCGATGTCCGATCCGGCTAAAGAATGCGGTTGAACCACAGCACCGACAGACCGGCCGCAAGCACCGCGAAGAGCGCCGCGGCGGCGGCAAAGAGCGCAGTGATCTCGGTCTGCCGCTTCTCGAGCGAGAAGCGGGTGTTGAGCGACGCATAGACCTTCTTCAGGTCCGTCGCGGTGCCGGCGTAGAAGTACTCGCCGCGCGTCAGGAAGGAAATCGACTTCAGCGATTCCTCGTCGAGGCGCACCCGCATCGACCAGCCCTCGGTGCGCAGGATCTCGCCTTCCTTGGTCCCGATGCCGACGGTGAAGATGCGCACGCCGCGATCGGCCGCCATCTTGGCCGCCTCGATCGGGTCGACGCCGGTCGTCGCCTGACCGTCGGTGAGCAAGACGATCACCGCCGACGGATACGAGCCGGGCGGCACCGGCTTGAATGCCGGCCCGTCGGGCGCGGCGTCGGGCGGCGGCAGCGGCACGCCGCCGCCGCGGCGCGTGTTGTTGACGGCGTCGATATCGATCCTCGCCTCCGGAAAGATCGTCGCCAGCGAGACGACGATCGCGTTGCCGATCGCGGTCGCGCGCTGCAGTTGGAAGCGGTCGATCGCGGCCAGCAGGTCGTCGCGATTGTTCGTCGGCGCCTGCACGACCGACGCGCTGCCGGCGAACGCGACGATCGCGATCCGGGTCTGCATCGGCTGCTCGGCGATGAAGGCGCGCGCCGCCGCCTGCGCGGCGACGATCCGGTTCGGCTGCACATCCTCGGCCAGCATGCTGCGCGAAACATCCATCGCAAGCACCACCAGATCGTGCTGCGTCGGCAGCGTGAGCACCGTCGTCGGACGCGCGATGGCGAGAATCATCAGCGCAAGCGAGATCAGGAACAGCGCCGGCGGCAGGTGCCGGCGCACCCGCTGGCCGCCGCCCATCGCGTCCTTCACCAGCGCGAGATTCGCGAACCGCACTGCCGACTTGCGACGCCGCCCGAGCAGCCAGACGTAAAGCCCGACGAGCAGCGGCAGCGCGAGCAGCAGCCAGAGAAGTTCGGGCCAAAGGAAGCTCATCCGGCGCCTCCTGTCGATCTAGCGGCTCGCAGCGCCCTGTCGTCGGCACCTCGCGCCATTCGCCCGCTTCGATCCCCGCTGCGCGGGGCCCCTCTTACGCGGCTCATGGCGCGGGCCCCAGATGCGCCGGGAAGCTCGCGCCGGCGGCCAGCCGGCTGCGCTGCTTGCGCAGGTCGGCAAAGCGCATCAGCGCGCTGACGAGGTCGTCTTCGGTCGACAGCTCGAGCGCATCGACGCCGGCCTGCACGAATGCGCTGCGCAGTTCGGCATCGCGCCATTCTGCGGCGGCTGCGAAGCGGCGCCGAAATCCGATGTCGTGGGTGTCGACGAGGATCTGCTCACCACTCTCGGCGTCCTGCATCGTCAAGAGGCCGAGGTCGGGCAGTTCGGATTCGAGCGGGTCGTAGAGCCGCACGGCGAGCGTTTCATGGCGCCGTGCGAGCTGCGCAAGCGCGCGCGCGAAGCCCGGCGTGCTGACGAAATCGGAGACGACGAAGACCAGCGAGCGCCGCGGGATCACCGCGTAGGCCGATTTCAGGAAGGCGCCGAGGTCGGTCGCCGTCGCGGCGGCCGGCGCGGGCCGCGACATCATGCGCTGCAGCAGGTGAAGCACGTGGCGCCGGCCGCTGCGCGCTGCAATCACGGTGTCCATGCGGTCGCCATAGAACAGGGCGCCGACCCGATTGCCATGGCGCGTGAAGAGGCGCGCAAGCACGGCGACGAAATCGATCGCGACCGCGCGCTTGGCCACCGCGCCCGAGCCGAAGTCGAGCGACGGGCTGAGATCCAGCAGGAACCAGGCGCTGACCTCGCGATCTTCCTGGAACTGGCGCACGTAGGGTGTCTGCAGGCGCGCGGTGACGTTCCAGTCGATGTGGCGCACGTCGTCGTGATACTGGTACTCGCGCAGCTCGGCGAGGTCGATGCCGAAGCCGCGGATCAGCGTGCGGTAGTCGCCGTGCAGCAAGCCGTCGAGGCGACGCAGCACCGTCCATTCGAGCCGGCGCAGCACCGGCTCGGCCGTGTGCGCGGCGGGGCGCGCGCCCGGTCCGTGAGGCGCGCGGCCCGCTTCAGGCCTGGACGGCAGCGTCGGCATGGGCGTCGAGACGGACATGGTTCTGCAGCGGCTTGGGCGGCGCCGGCAGGTGCTGCATCACGCGGCGCACGATGTCGTCCGCCGTCTTGCCTTCGGCGAGCGCCTCGTACGACAGCACGAGCCGGTGGCGCAGCACGTCGGGCGCGATGTCGATCACGTCCTGCGGCAGCACATAAGCGCGCCCGCGCAGGAAGCCGAGCGCACGTGCGCCCTCGATCAGATTGATCGACGCCCGCGGGCTCGCGCCATAGGAAATATAGGGCGCGATCTCGGCCAGCCCGTGGCGCGCCGGCTCGCGCGTGATCGCGACCAGCTTGACCGCATACTGCACGAGCGACGAATCGACGTAGCCGGAGCGGCATTCGCGCTGCAGGGCAAGCAGTTGATGGGTGCTCGCGACGGACGAGACGGCGGCCGCGGCGCCGGTGACGCGCTGCACGATGACGAACTCTTCCTCCTCGCTCGGGTAGCCGACGAGGACCTTCATCATGAAGCGATCGACCTGCGCCTCGGGCAGCGGGTAGGTGCCTTCGGTCTCGATCGGGTTCTGGGTCGCCATCACGAGGAAAGGCTCGGGCACCGGATGGGTAACGCCTGCGATCGTGACCTGACGTTCCTGCATCACTTCGAGCAACGCGCTTTGCACCTTGGCCGGCGCGCGGTTGATCTCGTCGGCGAGCAGCAGATGCGTGAAGACCGGGCCGAGCGAGGTCGCGAACTCGCCCGTCTTCTGGTTGTAGATGCGGGTGCCGATGAGGTCCGCGGGGACCAGGTCGGGCGTGAACTGGATGCGCTTGAAACTTCCCCGCAGCGCGGTGGCGAGCGTCTTCACGGTGAGCGTCTTGGCAAGACCGGGCACGCCCTCGACGAGCAGATGGCCCTGCGCCAGGATCGCGACGAGCACGCGCTCGAGGAAGTGATCCTGGCCGACGACGACCTTCTTCACCTCGTAGAGGATCTGCTCCATCAAGGTCGCGGTGTCGGTTCGTGCACTCGGTTCCATGCGTTCTTTCGCTGAGTTGTGGCTGAAGTCGATGTCAGAACGGGGGCAGTCCGGCGCCAGCGGCGGCGTTTTCGATCGGGACCGCAAAGCCGATGCCGATGAAGGTGCGCTCCGTGCCGGGGTTGAGGATCGCGGTGACGATGCCGACGACTTCGCCGTCCATCGTCACGAGCGGCCCGCCCGAGTTGCCGGGATTCGCCGCGGCGTCGAACTGGATCAGGTTGCTGAGCACGCGCTTGCCCTGCGGCGACACGTAGTTGCGCTTCAGCCCCGAGACGACGCCGGCCGACACCGAAGGGCCGATGCCGAACGGATAGCCCACTGCGATCACCTGGTCGCCAAGCGCGAGATCGCCGGTCGAGCGCATCGTCGCCGCTTCCAGGTCGTCGGGCAGGGTCGTCGCCTGCAGCACCGCGAGGTCGTTCTCGGGCTGAACGGAGACCAGCTGCGCGGCCGACTCGGTGCCATCCGCAAAGCGCAAGTGCAGCTTGTCGGCGCCGAGCACGACGTGCAGATTGGTCAGGATCACGCCGCTGTCGACGATCACGACGCCGGTGCCGACCATGCGCTCGGTGTCGTCCTTGCCCGCCGCGTCGTCGCCGCGTTCGCCCTCTACGAGCACGATCGACTTGGCCACCGCCGCATAGGCGCGCGCCGCGGGTGAAGGCAGCGTCTTCGTCTCCAGCGTGCTCAGCACGGCGCGATCGATGCGCTCCTGCGTCAACGGCGGCTGAGCAGGCGTGCGCACGAGCATCTGACCGAGCAGCACGGCAAGCGCGATGCTCGTCGCAATCCAGGGCAGCGGACTGCGAAGCCAGTGCGGCAGGGCGCGCCGCGCCGGCTTCGGCGGTGGCGCAGGCGCCGGTTCGGCAGGTGCTTGCGCGCCGGTCGACGCGCCACCAGTTGCCGCGCGCGACGGCAACGGCGCTCCCGTCCCGCGGCTGGAGCGACTGTAAAGAGGCACTTTGGGCATGCGCCACCTCCCCGGTTGCAGACGGCCGTGCGCACTGCGCTGCGTCACCGCTCAGGCCTGCACGATGCAGGTTCGATGAAGGTAACACAGGGCCGCGCCGCGCGTGCGGCGCGGGCTTGCCGCAAGTGCTATCCGATCAACGCCTGCGCGATCAGTTCGTGGCTTCGCAGCCGCGCCGCATGACTGTGTAGATTGCAGACGATCATCAGCTCGGACGCGTCGCAAGCGTCTGCACGCTCCTGCAATTCGCGCCGTACGGTCTCGGGCGTGCCGACGACGACGAGCTCGCGAAAGCCGCGCACGAGCCGGCGCTCGGCCTCGGTGTAGGCATAGCCGGCCGCCTCTTCAGGGCTCGGCAGCGTCGCGAGGATGCCGCTGCGCAGCCGGACCCAAGCGAGTTCCATGCCCGAAGCCAGCCACTCGGCCTCGTCCGGGGTCGGCGCGCAGATCACCGAGACGCCGAGGATCGCGTGCGGCGCCGCGAATGCCTTCGACGGCTTGAAGGCCGCGCGATAGGCATCGAACGCCGGCTTGGCAGGCGCCGCGCTGAAATGGCTGGCGAACGAATAGCCCATGCCGGCTTCGCCCGCCATCCGCGCGCTCGCGCCGCTCGAGCCGAGCAGCCAGATCGGCGGCAACGGCGCATCCACCGGCATCGCCTGCAACGAATAGAGCGGATGATCGGCGGGCAGCCGCTTCTCTCCGCCCCAGATCAGCAACTCGGAAACCAGCGCCGGGAAATGCTCGCCGTCGACGGCGCGCAGCACCTGGCTGGTGCGCGGGTCGGCGCCGGGCGCCCGGCCCAGCCCGAGGTCGATCCGCCCCGGATAGAGCGCGGCGAGGGTGCGAAAGGCTTCGGCAATGCGCAGCGGCGCGTGATTGGGCAGCATCACGCCGCCGGCGCCGAGATGCAGCGTGCGCGTCTGCGCGGCGACGCTTGCGATCAGCACCTCCGGCGACGAACTCGCGACGCTCGGCATGCCGTGATGCTCGGCGTACCAGCAACGCACGTAGCCGAGCCGCTCAGCCATCCGTGCGAGTTCGACACAGCGCCGCACCGATTCGGCAGCGCTCCCGCCCGACGGAACCGTGGCGAGGTCGAGAACGGAGATCGCAAGCGCCATCGGGCGATGCTAGTTCATCGCCAAAGGCGTCATGCGGCGGAGCCCGATCGCCGCTTCCGCGGTGACGCTCAGGCGCCTTGCCCGAACGGGCCGACCGGCCGGCGTTCGTCGAGCGTGCGCATGCGCCGCTCGAGGTCTGCCATGTCGGTGGCGCCGGCCAGATACAACTCGTCGCGTTCCAGCGATGTGGGGTGCGGATCGAAGATCCAGGCGATGAAAGTGTTGATCAGTTTCATGATCTCTCCCGCAGGCCGGATTGGCCAACGCAGCTAGGGTAAACCCTTGCCCTAGGATCGGCACCCGAATTGACTGCGGCCCCATACAACGTAGGGGTAAACCCTTGGCAATACCTACGCCGTGGAACTCGACTGCGCGATCAACGCGACGCCCTCGGCGCTGCTGCGGTTCACCGTGCGCGCCACCGGCCAGGCCTGCATCGCCTCGGCCGGCAGGCCTTGCATCATCGGCGCGAGCACGGCGGGGTCTTGCAGCTCGCGGCTCAGCCAGCGATCCCACTGATCACGCGACAGCGTGACCGGCATGCGGTCATGGATCGGTGCCATCAGCGCGTTCGGCGCCGTCGTCACGATGCAGCAGGTCAGCAGCCAGTCGGCCACCCCGGCGCCGGGCGCGGGCTTCGGCCGCCAGGCTTCGAATAAGCCGGCGAAGGCGAACAGCGGCTCGCCCTGCGGGCTGATGTACCACGGCTGCTTGCCTGCGCCCTCGCCGGATGGCACAGCCTGCCATTCGTAGAAGCCGCTCGCCGGGAGGATGCAGCGCCGGCGCCGCAGCGCCTGGCGAAACGACGGCTTGTCGGCGATGCCTTCGGCGCGCGCGTTGTTGAGCTTGTGGCCGATGCTCGCGTCCTTCGCCCAGTGCGGAACGAGGCCCCAGCGCATCAACCGGGCGACACGCTCGCCCTCCCGGGTCTCGAACACTACCGGCACCTCCGACTGCGGCGCCACGTTGTAACGCTGCGCAAACGGCACGACGCGGGTCGCACTGAACCCCTGGACCAGCATCTCCGGCCCGTAGGCGATGACGTAGCGACCACACATGGCTGCTACGCCATCAAATGATCATCTGCGCAGTACGCGCTCACATCAATGGCATCCCGATGAGTGCGGTGTGGGCCCAGAACACGAACAGCGCGTAGATCGCAAGCCCGGCGACGACGGCGATCACGTCGTTCATCGGCGACGTCGGCGCGCCCGGCAGCGGGCGCTGGACGCGGTGCTTCATCGAGACGCGATCGGCCGCGGCCCAGAGCAGGAAGCCGCCGAACAGCAGCACATCGGCGAGGTTGCCATTGACGAGCAAATGCGCGAGCGCCCACAGCTTCACCGCAAGCAGCATCGGGTGCTTGGCGGCGCGCTTGATCCGCCCCGGCAGGTAGGCGGCGAGCAGCAGCGCAAACACCGGCAGCATCAGCAGCATCGCAAGGTGGCGCAGCGCGGCGGGCGGCGTGTAGAGCACGACCGGCTCCTGGCGCGCAAGCCCGTAACCGTAGATCAGAAGCACGAAGCCGACGATCGAGGCGAGCGTGTACAGCCCTTTCCACGCGCCCTCGCCCATCGCTGCGGCGCGTGCGTCGCGCCAGGCCGGTGAGACGATCGAGACGGAGTGGACGCCAAGAAAGAGAACGAGGCCGAGCACCAGATAGATCATCGCACTGCACTTTCGCTTTGCGCCCCGGCGGGGCTGTCGTGCCCGAGTCTAGCCACGCTTTGCCATGGGCGCCGGGGTGCAGCGTCGCCTGCTCGGCGACGATCGAAATTTCGCGCCCGCCAAGTGTCCGCCGCATCGTTGCGCTACGCTTGCCTGCCGCGCCTGAAGACGCAGCCGCGAAACAGGAGACAAGAATGCCCGACAAGGAACCCCTGACTGCCGCCGAATCCGCCCTGCGCGACGCCGCGCTCGACTATCACCGCAATCCGCTGCGCGGCAAGATCAGCGTCAACCCGACCAAGCCGCTGTCCAGCGGCCGCGACCTGTCGCTCGCTTATTCGCCCGGCGTGGCCTACGCCTGCCTCGCGATCCGCGACGATCCGGCAACCGCCGCCGAATACACCTCGCGCGCCAACCTGGTCGGCGTCGTCACGAACGGCACCGCAGTGCTCGGCCTCGGCGACATCGGCCCGCTCGCCGGCAAGCCGGTGATGGAGGGCAAGGGCTGCCTGTTCAAGAAGTTCGCCGGCATCGACGTCTTCGACATCGAACTCGCCGAGAAGGACGCCGACAAACTGGTCGAGATCATCGCCGCGCTCGAGCCGACGCTGGGCGGCATCAACCTCGAGGACATCAAGGCGCCCGAATGCTTCCAGATCGAGCGCAAGCTCAAGGATCGGCTCCAGATTCCGGTCTTTCACGATGACCAGCACGGCACCGCGATCATCTCGGCGGCGGCGATCCTGAACGGCCTCGATCTGACCGGCAAGCAGCTCGCGAGCGTGAAGATCGCCGTCAGCGGCGCCGGTGCCGCAGCGATCGCCTGCCTCGACCTGCTCGTGCGCCTCGGCGCGAAGCCGGCGCACATCTTCGTCTGCGACAGCAAGGGCCTGATCCACGACAAGCGCGAAGACCGGCTCGACGAATCGAAGCGCCGCTACATCCAGAAGACCAGCCTGCGCACGCTGGCCGACGTGATGGCCGGCGCCGACGTGCTGCTCGGCTGCTCGGCGGCCGGCGCGGTGACGCCCGAGATGGTGAAGGCTATGGCGCCCAGGCCGCTGGTCCTTGCGCTTGCCAACCCCGAACCCGAGATCCGGCCCGAACTCGCAAAGGCCGCACGACCCGACTGCATCGTCGCCACCGGACGTTCGGACTATCCGAACCAGGTCAACAACGTGCTGTGCTTCCCGTACATCTTCC
>CAZVNC010000025.1:0-12902 GCA_964628305.1 uncultured Ideonella sp. | reverse complement strand
TTCATCGTCACCTCGAAGCCGTTCGGGTAGCCGGATTCGGCAAGCAGCTTCTTCGCCGCCTCGGGGTCGTACGGGAAGCGCTTGTTCATGTCGGGCTGAAAGCCGCGCACGCCGGGGCCGACCATCAGCGCGGTCGGCGTCGAGGCGCCGCGCATCACCTTCGTCTTGATCGCCTCGATGTCGATCGCCTGGTAGAACGCCTTCCTGACGCGCACGTCCTTGAACGGGTTCTTGCCCTTGACGCTAGAGAACAGCAACTCGTCGCGCTTCTGGTCCATGCCGAGGAAGATCGTGCGCAACTCCGGCCCCTGCAGCACGAGCATGTTCGGGTTCGACTTGACGCGCTCGACGTCCTGCAGCGGCACCGGCTCCATGACGTCGATCTCGCCCGACAGCAGTGCCGCGACGCGCGTCGCGTCGCTGCCGATCGGCGTGAAGACGACTTCGTCGACGTTGGATTCGACCTTGTCCCAGTAGTTGAGGTTGCGCACGAGCACGGTGCGCGTCCCGGGCTGGCGCTCCTTCAGGCGAAACGGCCCGGTGCCGTTGGCCTTGAACGATGCGGTGTTCTCGATGCCCTTGCGGCGATCGACGGGCTTGTCGGCCTTGTTCGCCTCGGACCACGTCTTGCTCATCATGTAGACGTTGGAGATCACGTCCGGCAGGATCGGATTGGGTGCCGTCGTTTCGATCTCGACCGTGTGGTCGTCGATCTTTCGCACCTCCTTGAACGACGCGGTGTAGCCGCGCATGTCGCCGCCCGGATCGGCGGCGCGCGCGAACGAGAACACGACGTCGTCGGCCGTGAACGGCGTGCCGTCGTGGAATTTGACACCCTTGCGCAGCTCGAAGCGCCAGACGTTGGGGGAGGTCTGGGTCCACTTCGTCGCCAGCAGTGGAGCGAGGGACATGTCCTTGCCGCGACCGACCAGCGGCTCGTAGACGCTTGCGGTGAAGCTCAGTTGCAGCGTCTCGTTGAGCGAGTGCGGATCCATCGACATCACGTCGCCGACATTGGCGACGCGCAGCGTGACGGCCTGGCTGGCAGCGCAGGCGAGCGCCAGTGCGGCAGCGAGCAAAGAGGTCTTGAGTCTCATGAAGGGCGTCTCCGGTGACATGGTGAAAGTGCGGCAGCGATCGTAGCGCAGCGAGCGTGCCTTCGTCAGTGCGCGGCGCCGGCGCGCTCGATGCGCAGCCGCGGGTCGACCGCGAAGTACAGCAGGTCGACGACGAGGTTGATGACGACGAAGATCAGTGAGATCAGGCACAGGTACGCCGCCATCACCGGGATGTCGGCGAAGGTCACCGCCTGAATGAACAGCAGCCCCATGCCCGGCCACTGGAAGACCTGCTCGGTGATGATCGCAAACGCGATCAGCGATCCGAGCTGCAAGCCTGTGATCGTCATCACCGGCACGAGCGTATTCTTCAGCGCATGGCCGAAGTAGACGATGCGATCCGGCAGACCGCGGGCGCGCGCGAACTTTATGTAGTCCGAGCGCAGCACCTCGAGCATCTCCGAGCGCACGAGGCGCATGATCAAGGCGAGTTGGAACAGCGCGAGCGTGATCGACGGCAGGATCAGATGCTTCCAGCCTTCGAGCGTGAGCAGGCCGGTCGTCCAGCTACCGATCGCCAGGACGTCGCCGCGGCCGAAACTCGGCAGCCATTTGAGGATGACCGCGAAGACGAGGATCAGCAGGATGCCGATCAGGAAAGTCGGCAGCGACACACCGAGCAGCGACAGGGTCATCAGCGCCTGCGAAGAGAACGTGCCGCGCTTCAGGGCCGCGTAGACGCCCATCGGAATGCCCAGGCCAAGCGCGATCAGCGCGGCGACCGTCGAAAGCTCCAGCGTCGCCGGAAAGCGCTCGACGATCAGCGACGAGACCTTGCGCCCCTGGCGTAGGCTCAGGCCGAAGTCGCCCTGCACCGCGTTGCCGACGAAGCGCGCGAACTGCACCGGAAACGGCTGGTCTAGTCCGAGGTCGGAGCGCAACTGGGCGCGCTGCTGCGGCGTGGCGTCCTGGCCGAGCAGGTTCGTGACCGGGTCGCCGACGTACTGGAATAGCATGAACGAGATGAACGCCACCGTGAGCATCACGATCACGGCCTGGGCCAGACGACGAAGAATGAAGGCAAGCATGCGGGAAGGCGAAACTCCGGTGCCACGATTGGCGGCGCGCTGCGCGCCGCGTGGCTCGCCGCTTGCGCGCGGGCTGGCTCACAACGCCATTGGATTGGATCGCGCGCAACGCGTCAAACGGGAAAGTCCTTAGCCCGCCCGAGCGACCGACGTCATGTGAGCGCGCAAGACAAAGGCCGCCCGAAGGCGGCCTTTGCCGAGTCACGCCTGCGAGTGGCAGGCGGTGACGTATCAGAACGAGTGACGAATACCGAATTCGAAGCCTTGCGAGCTCGCGTCGATACCACTGCCGCCGGCGGGTTGGCCGTTCATGGCGCCGACGATGAAGCGTGCGCCATCCGAGTTGTCGATGTGCGAATAGGTCGCATACAGCGCCGTGCGCTTGGACAGGTCGTAGGTCGCGCCGACCGCCAACTGCCATGCGCTCTGGTTGTCCCAGCCGGCTGCGAACGGCTCGATGCCGCTGCGCGAAACCTGGCCGTACGTGCCCTTGAGCGTCCACAGGCCGATCGGCGCTTGCAGGCCGATGTACCAGTTGCTCTGATCGAGCGCTTGATACGTCAGGTTGCCGTAGAAGGCCGACGCCTTCACGACGCCGAAGTCCCACGAGCCGCCAAGGTTCCAGTTCGTGCCGCTCGAGTCGCCCAGACCGAACGGCGGGACCTGGCCGGGAACACCCCCCGTGACCTGCGTGCGGCCCCAAGCGCCGGCGACATTGAACGGGCCGCTGGCGTAGCCGAGGCGGAAGCCCAAGTACTTGTTGCCGTTCGAACCTTGACCCGCAGCGACTTGCGCTTGGCCGTACAGACCGCCGGCGATGCCGGACGGCAGGAAGTAGGCGACCATGTTGTCGGCGCGAACCAGTGTGCCGTAGGCGCCACCGCTAGGCACAGGCTGCGATTGCACGAAGCCCAGGTTGCCGGCATTGCCGATACCGTTCGTGCCGAACGGATCGAAGATGGTCCAGTTCCAGAACGTCGACGTGTAGTCGCGGCCGAGACGGACTTCGCCCCAGCCACCCGCCAGGCTGACGGTCTGGCGACGCTGCCAAGTCTGGCCGGCGGCGGTACCGTTTTGCGGGTTCACCGCGCCTTCGATCCAGAAGCTGGCGTTCATGCCACCGCCGAGATCCTCGACGCCGCGAAAGCCCAGACGGCTGCTGGCGTTGCCGTCCTGGTTCATCTGGTATTGCGTGCCGGCGTCGTTGTCGATGTAACGCAAGTTCAAATCGACGATACCGAAAAGTGTCACCGAAGACTGGGCCGAGGCGGCGCCAGCAAACGCGCCCAGCACTGCGAGAGCGAGCAGAGATTTTTTCATTGCAACTATCTCCTAGGTTGAACAAGAGGTCCCGATCGGGATGTACCCGCGAGGGCAGATCAGGCCAACCTCCTCATCGGAAGTTGTGTGTATTGCACCAGACGAAGGGGCCGCTGGCAAAGATTCGGGGCAGAAAAGGCTCAATATGTTGTCTGGGCACAACGTAGCTCTGGGCGGTCCGGCGGGGATCCCGGCGAGGGCTTGCCGAGCGCTCGCCACTCCTCGCCAGTGGCGTCCGCGGCGATTGGACGAGGGGCTGCGCTATGCTTGATTTTCACGCCCACTCTCGATCCGCCATGCTTCCCGTCGCCATCTCGCCGCTCGACCGTCTTGTCGCCGCCGCCGACAACGCGCTGCGAACGATTTCGGGCGCCAATATCGCATCGCGGGCATGCCCGACGGCGCCGGAGCAACCCCCGCCAGAGCCACTGGACCCGGCGCAGCAACGCCTTTCGGGTGCGCTGATGCGCGTCAACCATGTCGGCGAGGTCTGCGCGCAGGCGCTCTACAACGCGCAAGCGCTCGCGACACGCGACCCCGCGCTGCGCAGCCAGTTCGAACGCGCCTCCCGCGAGGAAACCGACCATCTGGCCTGGACCCAGCAGCGCCTGCGCGAACTGGGCGCGCGCCCCAGTCTGCTCAATCCGCTGTGGTATGCGGGAGCCTTCGGGATCGGCTGGCTGGCGGGAACGATGAGCGACAGGCTGAGCCTCGGCTTCGTGGTCGAGACCGAGCGTCAGGTGGAGCGCCACCTGCAAGGCCACCTCGATCGCCTGCCGTCGGCCGACCGGGCTTCGCGGGCAATCGTCGGGCAGATGAAGGACGACGAGGCGCGGCACGCAATGCAGGCCGAGCAGGCGGGTGCAGCGCCGCTCCCCGCGCCGCTGCGGCTGGCGATGCGCGCCGCCGCCAAGGTGATGACGAGCACCGCGCACTACGTCTGACGTCCAAGCTGGGGCGGACGCTGCGACGATGCGAGGTATGTGGCGGCGCTCAGGCCCGCGACGCCGGCGCGCACGGCACCCGGATGTGGTCGGGCCCAAGACCGTTGCGCCAGCGAGCATGCATCTCCCGGTAGGCCGCTTCGAGATGACGGCTGTAGCGGGGCATGTCGAACAGCGGGCCGGCATCCCGGTTGCGAATCAGCTTGGCCTTGATGCGCGCGAGTTCGCCCGGATGCCGCGCCAACGCGATGGCCGCCGACTCGTAGTCCTCGCTCGTCGGGACGATCAGCTCGGGCAGATCGAGCGTGCGCAGCAGGCTCGACGCCATCCTTGCCGCGAACGAGCCCCCGGGACGGGTGAGCAAGGGCAAGCCCGCGAAGAGCGCATCGTTGGCCGTCGTGCCGGCATTGAACGGAAGCGTGTCGAGAAACAGATCGGCCCGGCGGTAGCGGCCCAGATACTCTTGGGCGGGGAGTCTGCCGCCGAAGACCAGCCGGTCGGCGGCAACGCCGGCTTGCGCCGCCGCGCCGCGCAGATGAAGCGTGACCTGCTCGCTGTCGGCCAGCAGCCAGAGGCAACTGCCTTCGACGGCCGAAAGAATCCGTATCCAGCTCGCGAAGATCTCGGGGTTGATCTTGTAGGTGCTGTTGAAGCAGCAGAACACGAATCCCGACTCCGGCAACCCGAATGCGGCGCGCGGCGGATCCGACGCCGGCATCGCCCTGCGCGTGTCCGAAGGCTGGAAGCACTCGGGCAGGTGGACGACGCGCTCGCTGTAGGCGTGCCGGCTGGCGTCCGCGATGGTGGTCTGATCGGCAATGATGTAGTCGATGAAGTCGGCTCCCATCGTCCCCGGGTAGCCGAGAAAGTTCACCTGGACCGGCGCCACCCGGTGCCTGAACAGGGCCGTTCGGCTGCCCTTCGTGTGTCCGCCCAGATCGATCGCGATGTCCAGGCCCAGCCCGCGCGCCCGCTCGACGATTTCCAGGTCCGGCTCGCCGTCGACCTCGATGAAATGATCGAACGCCCGCACCAGCCGCGCCCTCGTCTCGTCGTCCTTCGCCGCCTTGCGCAGGGCGAAGCCGAAGACTTCGAAATGCTCGCGATCGTGAAGTTCGAAGACTTCGGCGGTCAGGTAGGAGACGGCGTGGCGGCCGAAGTCGGCCGAAAAATAACCGATCCGGATCCGGTCCTGCGCGCCCTTGCGGAACTCCGCGGCGAGCGGCGGGCCGGCAAGGGTGGCCGCGACATACCTTCCCGCCGTCCTCGACTGAAGGTCTTCGTCGCACGAGAACGCGAGCATCTCGAACGGACCGCAGGCGTTCTCGCCGGCCTCGACCCGCGCGAGCAGATCGGCCCGTTCCTGCGCCCAGTGGCGCCAGTCGCAGATTCGCAGCCGGGCGTGCAGCACGAAGCCGCGCAGAAAATCTATCCGCGGATCGATCGCGAGCGCCCGCTCCCAGTCGCAGATCGCCTCGGCGTAGCGCTCGAGGTCGTAGAACACCGCGCCGCGGTGCGCCCACACGTCGGCAACCCCGGGGTCGATCTGCAACGCCCGGTCGTAGTAGACCAGCGCGTTGCGGAAGTCCTTGGTCTCGTCGTACACCTTGCCGATGTTGAAGACGAGATGGAACGCGTCGGGCTTCAGCCTCAACGCCGCGGCATAGCTCTCCAGCGCCGACGCGTTGCGGCCGAGCTGGGAATACGCGGTTCCCCGGTCGTGCAGTGCCTCGAAGAACGGCCCGGCGAGCGCGATCGCCTTGTCGAACGCCTGGATCGCGGGTTCGGCAAGACCCTTCTTCAGGCACGAAACGCCCAGGTAGTAGAAGGCCTCGGGCGACGCCCCGCGCAGCCGGCACGCCGTCTCCAGGCAGCGATGAGCGTCGGCCAGCCGGTCTTCGTTGCCGTAGACGTAGCCCAGCAGTTCGAACGCCTTCGACGACGACGCATCGGCCGCCACCAGGCTTTCGAGCGTGATCCGGGCCAGCCCCGGGTTGCCCGATCTGAAGTAGCCCTCGGCCGCCTGCAGAAGCTTGCTGCGCTCCCGCGGGGTCATGCCTCGACCAGTTCGAAACTGGTGCTGATTTTCGCCGTGTGCGAGAGCATGATGCTGGCCGAGCAGTACTTCTCGTGCGACAGCGCGATGGCGCGCTCGACCGCGGCCGGCGCCAGACCGCGCCCGGTGACGACGAAGTGCATCTGGATCGCGGTGAACACCTTGGGGTCGGACTCGGCGCGTTGCGCCTTCAGCACGACTTGGCAGCCGCGCACGTCGTGGCGTCCGCGCTCGAGGATCAGCACGACATCGTAGGCGGTGCAGCCGCCGGTGCCGGCCAGCACCGTCTCCATCGGACGCGGTGCGAGGTTGCGTCCGCCGCCGTCGGGCGCCCCGTCCATCGCGAGAATGTGCCCGCTGCCCGTCTCGGCGATGAAGCTCATGCCGCTCGCAGGCAGCCAGTTGATCGTGCATTCCATGCGCGGATTGTGCCGCGCCGCTGTCGTTTCCGAGTCGAATCTCTAATTCGCGCCCGAAGTTCATATTGCAGTGCAGCAATTCAACGCTTACACTTGATTCGGATGCAAGGCAGCGGGGCAGTCGACAGGCCCGCCGCGCTGCCGTCGCGAACGATTGTCTCCTCCACCCCCGGGTGGACTTCAGCCCAAGGCAGCGATGCCTTGGGCTTTTTTCTGGGCGCGTCGAGGTGCTGGCGTGCGCGGGGTGCCGGACGCGAAGACGGGCTCGCGTAAGATGCGGCGCCCCAATCCGACAGCGAGACCGATTCCCGATGGCCGGCACGCCGCGCACGAAAACGAACCCGCCGCCCAGCGCTATCGCGCGGGCAACGCGACCGCCGGACTACCTGCAGCGAATCCTCACCGCGCGTGTCTATGACGTCGCGATCGAATCGTCGCTCGAAAGGGCTAGCAACCTGAGCGAGCGCCTCGCGAACACCGTGCTGCTCAAGCGAGAGGACGAGCAGCCGGTCTTCAGCTTCAAGCTGCGCGGCGCGTACAACAAGATGGCCCACCTGAGCCGCGCGCAACTCGCGCGCGGCGTGATCTGCGCCTCGGCCGGCAACCACGCGCAGGGCGTGGCGTTCAGCGCCCGCCAGCTCGACTGCAAGGCGGTGATCGTGATGCCGGTGACGACGCCCGCGCTCAAGGTCGATGCGGTGCGCGCGCTCGGCAGCGAGGTGGTGCTGACCGGCGACAGCTACTCGGACGCCTACGCGCACGCGCTCGAAATCGAGCGCGCGCGCAAGCTGACTTTCGTCCATCCGTTCGACGACCCGGACGTGATCGCAGGCCAGGGCACGATCGCGATGGAGATCCTGCGCCAGCGCCAAGCGCCGATCGACGCCGTGTTCGTCGCCATCGGCGGCGGCGGCCTGATCTCGGGGGTCGCCGCCTACATCAAGGCGGTGCGCCCGGAAATCAAGGTGATCGGCGTGCAGACGACCGACTCCGACGCGATGACGCGCTCGGTGCGCGCCGGCCGGCGCGTCGTTCTCGATGATGTCGGCCTGTTCTCCGACGGCACCGCGGTCAAGCAGGTCGGCGAGGAGACCTTTCGCCTCGTGCAAGGACTGGTGGACGACTTCGTGCTCGTCGACACCGACGCCGTCTGCGCGGCGATCAAGGATGTGTTCAAGGACACGCGCAGCATTCTCGAGCCGGCCGGCGCGCTCAGTGTTGCCGGGGTGAAGCAATACGTCGAAGCGCACCGCCTGAAGGGCCGCACCTTCGTCGCCATCACGACCGGCGCGAACATGAACTTCGACCGCCTGCGCTTCGTCGCCGACCGCGCCGAAGTCGGCGAGGAGCGCGAGGCGATGTTCGCCGTCACGATCCCCGAGGTGCAGGGCAGCTTCAAGCGCTTTTGCGAGCTGATCGGACCGCGCAGCGTGACCGAGTTCAACTACCGGATCGCGGACGCCAAGCTCGCGCACGTCTTCGTCGGGCTGTCGACCCACGACCGCAACGAGTCGGCGCGCATCGCGCGCGGCTTCGCGCGGCACGGCTTTCCGACCCTCGACCTGACGCACGACGAACTGGCGCGCGAGCATCTGCGCCATCTGGTCGGTGGACGCTCGGACCTCGCGCGCGACGAACAGCTGTTTCGCTTCAACTTCCCCGAGCGGCCCGGCGCGCTGATGCAGTTCCTCGCCCGCTTGCACCCGGACTGGAATATCAGCCTGTTTCACTATCGCAACCAGGGCGCCGACTACGGCCGCATCCTGGTCGGCATCCAGGTGCCGCACGGCGATCGCCGCGCGTTGCGCGCATTCCTCTCGACCCTGCCCTACCCCAGCGTCGACGAGACCGACAACCCGGCCTACCGGCAGTTTCTGCGCTGAAGCATCCGCGGCCGATCTGCCCTGATGCGTTTCGCCCGCTGCGCTGCCTCACAATGACGAACTGGCCTGATCCGCAACCGCCGTCATGTCGCTGCACCGATCGCTGATCACCCCGACCTCGAATCCGCTGCTCGAGCAGGCACTGCGCGACAAGCTGCAGCGCCGCGCGAACCTTGCCGGCGGGCTCGGCGAACTCGAGCCGCTCGCGATCCGCCTCGGCCTGATCCAGAACACGCTCAAGCCGCACTTTCGCGCGCCGCAACTGCTGCTGTTCGCGGCCGACCACGGCCTGGCCGTCGATGGCATCGGCGCCACGGAGCGGCAGACGACGCAGGCGCTGGTGCACAGCGTGCTCGCGTCGCAACTGCCGGTATCCGCATTTGCCGCGATGCAGGGCCTGGAGATGACGGTCGTCGACTGCGGCATCGCCAAGCCGATGGCGCCGCACCCGCGGCTGCTGGCGCGCAAGATCGCGCACGGCACGCGCAACGCGCGCGTCAGTGCGGCGATGTCGCTCGACCAGGCGCAGGCCGCGATCCGCGCCGGCATGGAGATCGCCGATTCGGTCACCGGCAACGCCGTCGCCTGCGCCGGCATCGGCGTCGGCGCGCACGAGAGCGCCGCGCTCGTGCTGGCGCGGCTGACCGACAGCCCGGTGCGCGACCTCGTCATCTCCGGCCCACAGATGTCGGAAGACGAGATCGCGCACCTGCAGGTCGTGCTGCAAGGCGCTCAGGGCCGGCATCGCGACGCCACCGATCCGGTCGAGGTGGTCGCCGCGTTCGGCGGCTTCGAGCTCGCGATGATGGTCGGCGTGATGCTCGTCGCCGGCAGCAAGCGCCAGCTCATCATGGCCGACGGCATGTCGGCCTGCGCAGCGCTGATGGCGGCGGCCCAGATCGCCCCCGCCGTCACCGACTACTGCGTGTTCTGTCGCAGCAACGGCCACCAGGGACTCGACCAGGCGCTCGCCCTCTTTCACGCCTCGGCGCTGCTCGAACTCGGCATGGAGAGCACCGACGGCACGGGGGCGACGCTCGCCTTCCCGCTCGTCAGGAGCGCGGCTGCGCTGCTCACCGACGTGGTCGAAGGCGACGATCCAGCGCCTGCACCATCGGCCGACGCCGGCCCGGCCTCCAATTTCGGCGCGCCGGTCTGAAGCTGCGCGCCGCTGGGCTCAGCGGGTCGCGGGATTGCGCTGTGCGCCGCCCCGCGCGGGCATGTTCGAAGCGGGTTCGGACTGTTCGTCGTCGGCCTGCGGCGGCGCCGGGATGTGCTGCTGAAGGGCCGCGGGTTCTGAATCTGGCGTTGCCGGCGGAAGCGTTCCAGTCGCCGGCGGAGCGGGCGGCGGCAGTTCGAGCACCACGCTGGCCGCACCGCCGACCGGGCCAATCGACGCCGAACGACGCGCGACGGACTGCAGAATCAGACCGGTGTCGAGCGGCGCGCCGATCGCATACGGCTTTGCAGGCTTGCCATCGACCGCGATCAGCGCGACCCCGCCCTGGGAACGCAGGCTGCTTCCTTCGCGCCCGGCCGGTGCCAGCACGCCGAGCAGCTTGAAGCGGCTGCTCTCGGCGATCGGCGCCGGCGCTGCGCTCTCGACAACCGGCGCGGCGCCGAGCATGCGGACGAAGTCGCCGCCCGCGATCACCCGCGAGTCGACCGCCTGAACATTCGCCGGCAACGCCGCCGGACGCGCGATCAGCCGCAGCCCCCAGAACGCCACGCCCGCGGCGACCAGCGCCCAGACCAGAAAAGCCGACAATCGAGCCTGCATGTCGCGATTATGATTCGGCGCCGTGCCCTCTCCCGCGCGGAAATGGCCCGCAAGTGCGGCTGTATTTCGCGCGCTGCGCTGGCCCGCGCCGCGCGATCATGGCTGACGCCTCATTCCACGCTGCAATGACCCATTCCAAATCTGCTCCGCGCCATGCGCGCGGCTTCACGCTCATCGAGTTGATGGTCGTGCTCGTCATCATCGGCGTGCTGGCCGCGCTGATCGTGCCCAACGTGCTCGACCGCGCGGATGACGCCCGCGTCACCGCGGCGCGCACCGACGTCAACAACCTGATGCAGGCCTTGAAGCTCTACAAACTCGACAACCAGCGCTACCCGAGCGGCGAACAGGGATTGCAGGCGCTTGTCGCGCGGCCGACGGTGGGCGCGATTCCACCCAACTGGAAGCCCTATCTCGACAAGCTGCCGAACGACCCCTGGGGCCGGCCCTATCAATACGCCAACCCGGGCGTGAAAGGCGAGATCGATGTCTACAGCTTCGGGGCCGACGGGCAACCCGGTGGCGAAGGCAAGGACGCGGACATCGGTTCCTGGCAGTAGGCGCCGCCGCGCGGCGCGCCCGGTCCGCTGCGGTGCGCACACGGCACGCGGCTTCACGCTGATCGAGTTGCTGCTGGTGGTGGCGTTGATTGCCGTCGCCAGCGCCGTCGCCACGCTTGCACTGCGCGACCCGGCAGCGAGCCGTCTCGAGCAGGAGGCGGCGCGCCTGACAGCGCTGCTCGAATCGGCCCGCGGCGAAGCGCGCGCGCTCGGCCTGCCCGTCACCTGGCGGCCGGTTTCGAAGGACGCCACCGACGCACAAGGCGGCGCGGACGCCGACTTCCGCTTCATCGGCCTGCCGGCGAGCAACACGCTGCCGACGCGCTGGCTCGATCGCGAAGTGACGGCGGAGATCATGGGTGCGCAGGCGCTCGTCCTCGGGCCCGAACCCATCATCGGCGCGCAGCGCGTCACGCTCAGCCTGGACGCGCAGCGCATCACGCTCGCGACAGACGGCCTTGGCCCGTTTGCCGTCGCCGCCGATCCGCCGGTGCAGGCTTCGCAATGAACCGGCCGATCGGCGCGGCGGCCACCCGAATGCGTGCAGCCTGGACGCGGCCGGCAGCACCGCGCCCGCGCCACCAGCACACTGGGTTCACGTTGATCGAAGTGCTGGTCGCGCTCGCGATCGTTGCAATCGCGCTCGCGACCGGCGTCAAGGCGGCGGGCGCGCTGGTGAACAACAGCGAGCGCCTTGCCCAGGTCAGCGCGGCACAATGGTGCGCCGACAACGAGCTTGCCGGGCTCGTGCTCGAGCGCCAGTTTCCGGGCGTCGGCGACTACACGTTTGGCTGCGAGCAACTCGGCGCCAGCTATCCGGGCCGGCTCGTCGTGCGCCCGACGCCGAACCCGAACTTCCGCCGCGTCGAAGCCTTCATCGCCGACGCGCAGGGCGTGCCACTGTACTCGCTGTCGACAGTCCTCGCGAGGTATTGATGGCGCCCCCAAGCTCACTTCGTTCGCGCCCCCCCAAGGGGGAGCCCGACACCCTTGGGGCGGCCCGGCGGGCGTCAGGGATGCCGCCCCCAAGCTCACTTCGTTCGCGCCGAGTGCGCGGCTTCACGCTCGTCGAGGTGCTCGTCGCGCTCGTCATCATGAGCCTGCTCGCGATGATGGCTTGGCAGGGGGTGGACGGCATGCTGCGCGCGCGCGACATCAGCCAGCAGCGGCTGGAAACGACCCTGCGGCTGAATACCGCGCTCGCCCAATGGCAGCAGGATCTGGCAGCGATCCAGACATCGGCAGCGGTGCCCGACCTGCGCTTCGACGGCGCGGCGCTGCAGCTCACGCGGCGTACGCCCGACGGGCTGCAGGTCGTCGTCTGGTCGTTGCGCAACGGACGCTGGCTGCGCTGGGCCGGCCAGAGTGCGACGACCCAGCGGGCGTTGCAGGAGAGTTGGCTCTCCAGCCAGCAGTTGCAGGGTGCAGAGCCGTCGCAGCTGATGGTGCTCGACGGCATCGAAGCCCTGCAGGTCTACTTCTTTCGCGGCAACGCCTGGAGCAACGCCCAGTCGAGCGCCGACGAGGCGTCGGGCGGCCCCGGCGCGCCGACCAGCGCCGTGCTGCCGAACGGCGTGCGCCTCGTGCTCAGCTTCGCGCCGGGAAGCGGCCTCTCCGGCACGCTGACGCGCGACACCGTGCTCGGCCCGCAACCATGAGGATGCGCAGACACGAGCGCGGCGCGGCGCTGCTGACCGCGATGGTCATCGTCACGCTCGTCGCGACGCTTGCCGCGGCGATGGTCTGGCAGCAGTGGCGCGCGGTGCAGGCCGAGACGATCGAGCGCTCGCGCAT
>CAZVNC010000024.1:0-12906 GCA_964628305.1 uncultured Ideonella sp. | reverse complement strand
GCCCTCGAGGTTGCCGGTCGCCTTGTCGATGTTCTTCTTGATCGTGTCGGCCGGCATGTTGGCCGCCTTGGCCTTGTCGACCGCCAGGCGCAGGCGCGGATTCATGCCGAGGTCACCCCCGCCCTGGCGCGCCGCGACGACGATCTCCCGGATGATGCGGGTCCAGACCTTGCCGCGCTTCTCGTCCTGGCGGCCCTTGCGGTGCTGGATGTTGGCCCACTTCGAATGTCCCGCCATGATGCGACGCTGCTCCGGTGTGCGCGGCCGGCTTCGGCGCGCGATTTCTCGATAGACTGCAATTTTACGTTTCCGACCCGAGGCTTTCGCGATGTCCGAACCCATTCTTGTTGCCCAGCGCGAGTCCATCGAGTGCCTGCTGCTGCCGCCGCTCGCGAATCGGCACGGGCTGATCACCGGCGCCACCGGCACCGGCAAGACGATCACGCTGCAGACGCTGGCCGAGGGCTTTTCGCTGCGCGGCATCCCGGTCTTCCTGGCCGACGTGAAGGGCGACCTGACCGGCATCAGCCAGGCCGGGACGATCGCGCCCAAGCTCGCCGCGGTGCTGAAGGAGCGCGGCATCGAGGCGCCGCAAAGCGTCGCCTGCCCGACGACGCTGTGGGACGTCTTCGGCGAACAGGGCCACCCGGTGCGCGCGACGGTCAGCGATCTCGGCCCGCTGTTGCTCGCGCGCATGCTCGCGCTCAACGAGACGCAGCAGGGCGTGCTGCAACTCGCCTTCAAGGTCGCCGACGACAACGGCCTGCTGCTGCTCGACCTGAAGGACCTGCGCGCGATGCTGCAGTACGTCGGCGACAACGCGGCCCAAATCAAGACCGGCTACGGCAACGTCAGCCCGGCGAGCATCGGCGCGATCCAGCGCGGGCTGCTGCAGATCGAGGAGCAAGGCGGCGACAAGTTCTTCGGCGAGCCGATGCTCGACATCGCCGATTTCATGCAGACCAGCGACGGCAAGGGGCTGATCAACATCCTCGCCGCCGACAAGCTGCTCGCCGCGCCGCGCCTGTACGCGACCTTCCTGCTGTGGATGCTCTCCGAACTGTTCGAGAGCCTGCCCGAAGTCGGCGACCTCGACGCGCCCAAGCTCGTGTTCTTCTTCGACGAGGCGCACCTGCTGTTCAAGGACGCGCCGGCGGCGCTCGTCGAGCGCATCGAGCTCGTCGTGCGACTCGTGCGCTCGAAGGGTGTCGGCGTCTACTTCGTGACGCAGAATCCGCTCGACATTCCCGACGTCGTGCTCGGCCAGCTCGGCAATCGCGTCCAGCACGCGCTGCGCGCGTTCACGCCGCGCGACCAGAAGGCCGTCAAATCGGCGGCCGAGACGATGCGGCCGAACCCCGGGCTCGACATCGGCGCTGCGATCACCGAGCTTGCGGTCGGCGAGGCGCTCGTGAGTTTCCTCGACGCCAAGGGCCGCCCCTGCCCGACCGAGCGCGTCTTCGTCATCCCGCCTGGCAGCCAGATCGGCCCGATCAGCGCCGAACAGCGCCAGGCGCTGATCGCGAATTCGCTCGTCGCGGGTGCTTACGAGAAGACGGTCGACCGCGAATCGGCGTTCGAGATGCTCAAGGGCCGCGCCGCCGCCGGGGCCGGCAGCGAACCCGTCGACGCGGCACGCGGCCCGGCGGCCGGATTGCCGCCGGTCGCCGCGCCGACAGGCGCATCGGGCAGCGCCGGCGGAATGCTCGACGACCTCAAGGGCGTGCTGTTCGGCACCACCGGCCCGCGCGGCGGCAAGCATGAGGGCCTGGCCGAATCGGCGGCGCGCTCGGCGATGCGCAGCATGGGCTCGTCGGTCGGCCGCGAGATCGTGCGCGGCGTACTCGGTTCGCTGCTCGGGGGCTCGCGCCGGCGCTGAGCGCAGCGCGGCGCCGCACACAGCCCTGACCCGGATTTCGCTCTGACATCGAAGCGGTTTGCGACTACCATGGTATGAAGCGGCGCGCGCTGCGGGTCGCGACAAGTCTGCCGGGAGACGCGATGAAGGTTCTTGCCGCGATCCTGATCTGCTGCGGGCTGCTTGGCGCCTGCACAACCTCGCCCGTCGCCACCCAGCCGGACGCCTCGATCTTCGCCGACGCGCGCTTCGCGCCGGCCTCGCAGCCGATCCGCGCCGCCGATGTGTTCGCCCTCAGCCCCGAAATGAAGGCCTACCTCGCGGGCGGCATCGAAGGACGGATGCTCGTTCGCGGCCGCACCGAACTGCTCGTCGAGGCGCTCTACAAGAAGAGCGAACTCAAGCTCGACTACGACTCGGTGTTGACGCGCAATGCAGCGCAGGCGTTCGCCGCGCGATCGGGCAACTGCCTCTCGCTCGTCATCATGACGGCCGCGTTCGCCAAGGAACTCGGCATTCCGGTGCGCTATCAGGCCGTAGTCACCGACGAGTTGTGGGGCCGCAACGGCGGGATCGATTTCGTCATCGACCACATCAACCTGACGCTCGGCCAGCGCATCGGCGGCGCCCACTGGGCCGGGCCCTTCACCGAGGCGGTGACGATCGACTTCCTGCCGCCTGCCGATCTGCGCGGCCAGAAGCAGCACGTGCTGTCCGAAGCGACGGTGCTTGCGATGTACATGAACAACCGCGCCGCCGAGACGCTCGCGCAGGGCCGGCTCGACGATGCGTACTGGTTCGCGCGCGAGGCGATCGTCCAGGACCCAGGTTTCGTTCGCGCCCTCAACACGCTCGGCGTCATCTATCGGCGCCATGGCGATTCGACGCTGGCCGAACGCGCGCTGCGCGCGGCCTATGCAAAGCAGACCGACAACCCGCAGATCGTCTTCAACCTCGCCCAGGTCCTCGCTGACCAGGGCCGGGACGGTGAGGCGGCGGCGCTCAAGACGCGGCTCGCGCAACTGCAGCCGCAGGCACCGTTCGGCTACCTCGACCGCGGCCTCATCGCGCTGCGCAACGGCGACCCGAAGGCGGCGCGCGACCACTTTCTGCGCGAACTCGATCGCGCGCCGTACAGCGCGCAGACGCACTACTGGCTGGCCGTCGCCTACGCCAAGCTAGGCGAGGTGCCGCTGGCGCGCGAGCAGCTCGAGCTGGCAATGCAGACCAGCGAGAGCCGCCAAGACCGCGACATCTACGCCGCCAAGCTGGAGCGCTTCCAGGCGCACGCCGCGCACGTGACGCAGTAGCCGCGGCGCGCTCGATCGGGCCGCCGGGCCGGCCGCCGCCGGACCTGCAAACGACGGTCGTTGCCTTGCATTTCACGCCGATCGCGACCCGCTTCGCGAAGCCCTCCGCCGCTTCGTCGCGCCGCGCTGGAACCGCGTCGCAGGTCGCGGCACAGTCGCTCTCAGGCCGATTGCGGCCGGCAAACAGGAGTGATTCGATGATGATGATCCGCATACTTCAAGGCACACCGGGCTGGGTCTGGGGCCTGCTCGCGCTGCTCGTGATCCTCGGCCTTTCGCAATCGATGCCGCGGCGCGTCAGCGCGCGCCGCATCGTGATCGTGCCGGGCATCATGCTCGCGCTCTCGATCGCGGGTGTCGTGACCACGTTCGGCGCGCAGCCCCTGGCGCTCGCCGCGTGGGCCGCCGGTGTCGGGCTTGCGATCGCGCTCGGCATGGACGCCGTCGCACCACGCGGGGCACGCTATGCGCGCGAGTCGGCGCGCTTCGAACTGCCGGGCAGCTGGCTGCCGATGGGGCTGATCCTCGCCCTCTTCTGCATCAAGTACGGCGTCGGCGTCGGCCTCGCCTTCACGCCCGCATTGGCGACAAACGCACCGTTCGAAGTCGGCGTCGCTTTCGCCTATGGCGCGTTCAGCGGACTGTTCGCCGCGCGGGCGATTGCGCTGCGCCGGCTGGCGCTGCGCGACTGATGCCGCCGGCGCGAAAATTGATTCCGATGCCTGACGCCAGCACCCCAGCGTTCGCCGCGCCACGCGGCGCGCGTCGCCATCTGCGGCGTGCGCTGCGCATCGCGATCGCGATCGTTTCAGTGTCGGCGGCGTTCTCGGCAGCGCTCGGGCATCGCTTCTGGATCACCTTCGTCTATTCGATCTCGATCGCGACCGCTTGCTGGTTCTTCAGCGACGTCGGGCGCATGCTTGCCGCGCGCTGGCTGCAGCGCGGCATTCCGGCGGCCGAGCGCGGCTGGTGGCCAGGCTGGGGCCCGATGGCGGCGATCCTCATCGTAGGCACGGCGCTCGGCTACTCACTCGGCAATGCGTTCGCCAACTTCGTGCTCGGCTTCGACGCCGCAGGCCTGCTGGAAGGCGGCCCGCGCCGTGGGCTGATGATCCTCGGGCTCTCGCTCGTGCCGGGCTTCGTCGCGACCTACTTCTTCCACTCGCGCGCCCGCATCGCGGAGTCCGAAGCGCGTGCGCTCGCGGCGCAGCGCGAAGCAGCCGAGAACCAGTTGCGGCTGCTGCAATCGCAGCTCGAACCGCACATGCTTTTCAACACGCTGGCCAATCTGCGCGTGCTGATTGCAACCGACCCGCCGCGCGCGCAGGCGATGCTCGACCAGCTGATCTCGTTTCTGCGCGCCACCCTCGCCGCGTCGCGCACCGGCACCCATTCGCTGGCCGACGAGTTCGCCCGCCTTGCGGACTACCTGGCGCTGATGAAGGTGCGCCTGGGCGAGCGGCTGCGCTGCGACTTCGATCTGCCGCGCGAACTGGCTGGCGCCGCGGTGCCGCCGCTGCTGCTGCAGCCGCTGGTCGAAAACAGCATCAAGCACGCGATCGAACCGAGCGTCGCGGGCGGGCGCATCGCCGTCAGCGCGGCGCGCGAAGGCACGCAGCTCGTGCTGCGCGTGCGCGACACCGGCGCCGAGTTCGGCGACAGCGCGGCGCCAGGCACCCGCTTCGGCCTCGAGCAGGTGCGCGCGCGCCTGGCCGCGCTGCACGGCGCGGCGGCATCGCTCGAGCTCGAAGCGGCGGGCGATGCCGAAGGCGGCAGCATCGCTACGCTGCGCATGCCCTTCGGGACCGGGCCCTGAGGACGCGCGCCAAACCGACCCCACGATGTCGACAAGCCAACGCATGAACCCCACCGCCCTGATCGCCGAAGACGAAGACCTGCTGCGCGCCGGGTTGCAGGCCGAACTGGCGCGCCTGTGGCCCGAGTTGCGGATCGTCGCGAGCGTCGCGCACGGCGCGGCGGCCGTCGAGCAGGCGCTCGCGCTGCGGCCGCAGGTGCTGTTCCTCGACATTCGCATGCCGGCGCTGAGCGGGCTCGAAGCGGCCCAGGCGCTCGCCGAGGACTGGCCGCACGATTCCGCGTTTCCGCTCGTCGTGTTCGTCACCGCCTACGACCAGTACGCGCTGCAGGCGTTCGAGCACGCCGCGTTCGACTACGTCGTCAAGCCGGTCCAGGCCGATCGGCTCGGGCGGACCTGCGCCCGGCTGCAAGCCGAACTCGCGGCGCGCGCCAAGTCGCCACCGGTGCTCGAGGAGACCCTCGCCCGGCTGCGCGACGTGCTCGCCGCGACGAGCGTTGCGGGGCCGACGCCGGTTGCACCTCGGCTCAGCGTCATCCAGGCCGGCGTCGGCGCCGCGATCCATCTGGTGCCGATCGACGAGGTGATCTACTTCGAGGCCGCCGACAAGTACGTGCGCGTTGTCTGCGCCGGTCGCGAACACCTGATCCGCACCTCGCTTCGCGAGCTGATTCCGCAACTCGATCCGCAGCGCTTCTGGCAGGTGCACCGCGGCACGGTGGTGCGCGCCGACGCGATCGCGACCGCCGTGCGCGAGGAGTCCGGCAAGCTCACGCTGAGTCTGCGCGGCTCGCCCGACAAGCTCGTCGCGAGCCGGCTCTATGCGCACTTGTTCAAGCCGATGTAGGCCACGGCCCGCGCATGCTCATCCACCATCGGAACTGCCCCAGAGGAGACTTCGAATGAACGACAACCATCGCGGCGACGACATCGAGGCCCGCGCGCGCCGCCGGGTCGGCCTGAAGTTGGGCTTTTTTACGCACGCGACGATCTACGTGCTCGTCAACCTCGGCCTCTTCGCGATCAATGCCGTGCGCGGCGGCGAGCACTGGGCGATCTGGCCGCTCGCGGGCTGGGGTCTGGGGCTGGCGATTCACGGCATCGTCACCTTCGTCAAGCTGCGCGGCGAGGGCTTCGGTCAGCGCATGCTGGATGCCGAGATCGAGCGCCTGCGGCGCAAAGGCTGAGCCGGGAGCAGGACGAGGACACAAGCACGAAACCGGGCACAGGGCGTCGATAGAATCCGACGCTTCATGAGCACCCCGAAAGACGAACCCAAGGCCGGCAACTTCCTGCGCACGATCATCGAGCGCGACCTTGCCGCCGGCACCTACGCCGGCCGCCGCTTCGCCGGCACGCCGGGTGACGCCACGCATCACGCGTCCGGGCCGCTTGACACCGCGCGCATCCGCACCCGCTTTCCGCCCGAGCCCAACGGCTACCTGCACATCGGCCACGCGAAGAGCATCTGCCTGAATTTCGGGCTCGCCCGCGAGTACGGCGGCATCTGCCATCTGCGCTTCGACGACACGAACCCGGAGAAGGAGGAGCAGGAGTACGTCGACGCGATCCTCGACGCCGTGCATTGGCTCGGTTTCGACTGGACCGCGAACGGCGTCGAACACCTCTACTACGCGAGCAACTATTTCGACTTCATGTATCGCGCCGCCGAGGCACTGATCGAGGCCGGCCACGCCTACGTCGACGAGCAAAGCGCCGACGAAATGCGCGCCACCCGCGGCGACTTCGTCACGCCCGGCACCGACAGCCCGTTTCGCAGCCGTACGCCGGCCGAGAACCTGGTGCGCTTTCGCGCGATGCGCGACGGCCACCTCGCCGACGGCGCCGCCGTGCTGCGCGCGAAGATCGACATGGCGAGCCCGAACATCAACCTGCGCGACCCGGCGCTCTACCGCATCAAGCGCGCGACGCATCACAACACCGGCGACACCTGGTGCATCTATCCGATGTACACCTACGCGCATCCGGTCGAGGACGCGCTCGAAGGCATCACGCACAGCATCTGCACCCTCGAGTTCGAGGACCAGCGGCCGTTCTACGACTGGGTGCTCGACACGCTGTGCACGCTCGGGCTGCTCGCCCAACCGCGTCCGCACCAGTACGAGTTCGCGCGCCTGAACGTGACCTACATCGTCACCAGCAAGCGCAAGCTGCGCCAACTGGTCGACGAGGGCATCGTCAGCGGCTGGGACGACCCGCGCATGCCCACCATCGTCGGCCTGCGCCGGCGCGGCTACACGCCCGAAGCGATCCAGCTCTTCGCCGAGCGCACCGGCGTCAGCAAGGCCGGGGGCTGGACCGACTATTCGAGCCTGGACATCGCGCTGCGCGACGACCTCGACCCGAAGGCGGCGCGCGCGATGGCGGTGCTCGATCCGGTCAGGCTCGTGCTGACGAACTGGGACGAGCTGATGGGCACGGGTGCGATCGACGCCTGCAGCGCACCTATCCATCCGGCGCAGCCCGAGCGCGGACGGCGCAGCTTCGGCATGGCCCGCGAAATCTGGATCGAGCGCGACGACTACCTCGCCGTGCCGACCAAGGGCTACCACCGCCTCTACCCCGGCAACAAGGTGCGCCTGAAGTACGGCCACGTGATCGAGTGCAGCGGCGCGACGGCCGATGCCGACGGCCGCGTGACCGAAGTCCAGGCCCGGCTCGTGCCCGACACCAAGAGCGGCACGCCGGGCGCCGACGCCGTGAAGGTCAAGGGCGTGATCACCTGGGTTGGCGCGCACGACGGGCTGCCGGCCGAGGTGCGGCTCTACGAGCGGCTCTTCACCGACGAGCAGCCCGATGCCGGCGGACGCGACTTCCTGGCCAGCCTGAATCCGGCGAGCCTGCGCATCGCGGACGCGATCGTCGAGCCGAGCCTCGCCGCGGCCAGGCCGGAGGATCGCTTCCAGCTCGAGCGCCATGGCTACTTCGTCGCCGACCGCATCGAGCACCGCGATGGGCGGCTGGTGTTCAACCGCACCGCGACGCTGAAGGACTCGTTCGCGCGCTGACGTGGCAAGCCGCAGCGCCGCCGATGCACGCAAGGCCCGCAGCGCCGCGCGCGGCGTGCGCCTCGTTGCGCTGCTCGAGGCCGCGAAGGGCGCGGTCGTGCTGATTGCCGGGCTCGGCGTGCTGGAAGCGATCCACGTCGGCGCGGCACAGTTCGTCGACGACCTCGTCGGCCACATGCACCTGAACCTGGCCAATGGCACGCCGCGCGTCTTCGCCGACCTCGCGAACAACACCTCCGACCGGCAGCTTCAACTGCTCGCCGCAGCGGCGTTCGCCTACGTCGCGGTGCGCGCCGCCGAAGCCTGGGGGCTGTGGAACCGCAGGCGCTGGGCCGCGTGGTTCTCGGTCGCGAGCGGGCTCGTCTACGTGCCGTTCGAACTCGTCGCACTGGCGCAGGGTGCAAGTGCACTCAAGTTAGCGCTGCTCGCCGCCAACCTGGCGGTCGTCGTCTACATGGCGAGCGTGCTGCGCGCGCAGCAGGCACACCCCGGCGAAACAGGCTGAGCGATCGGTCGGCGACGAAGCGGGCGTGGATCGCGCGGCAATCGAGCGGCCAGGCGTCGCCGCCGCCTAAGCCGCCCGGGCTGCCGCCGCGGGATCGCCATGCGGCCGCCGTTGCGCGGCGCCGTGCCCTTCCCGGTTGGGCAGCAACGCCGATAGTGGCAGCAGGCACGAGACGTGCGGGCCAGCCGACGGCGCGCGCGCAAGCGCGATCGATGTAGCCTTGTGTGGCGCGCCGGGCCCAAATGTGATGCACTTGCGCCATGCAAGAGGAACCGATGGCCATCGACCCCGGCACGCTGCTGTCCCAGGCGATGTCGCACGCGCTCGCGTACCGACGCACGCTGGACAAGGATCCGCAGCCGCCGACTGCGGACTACCACGCCATGCTCGAACGCTTCAGCGAGGCCATGCCCGAGCAGGGTATGGCCGCGAGCGAGGTCATCGAAGCCCTGGCCAACCAGGCCGCGCCAGGGCTGATGCCGATGGCCGGGCCGCGCTTCTTCGGCTGGGTGATCGGCGCTTCGCACCCTGCCGGCGTGGCTGCGGACTGGCTGGTCTCGGCGTGGGGCCAGAACACCGGATACCACTCGCCGACCCCGGCCACTGCGGCGATCGAGGCCGTCGCCGAACGCTGGCTGCTGGAGGTGCTCGACCTGCCACCGGGCAGCTCTATCGGGTTCTCCACCGGCGCCACGGTGGCCAACGCCATTGGCCTTGCCGCGGCGCGCACCGGCGTGTTGCTCGATGCCGGCTGGGACCCCGATGCCGACGGCCTCTTCGGCGCGCCGCCGGTAGAGGTGTTGATCGGCGCTGACGCGCACTCGTCGGTATTCTCTTCGCTCCAGCTCATCGGTTTCGGCTACCGGCGCGTGACGAAGGTTGACACCGATGACGAAGGCCGCATGAAGCCGCAGGCGCTGGCGCGCGCGCTGGGCGACAAGCCGGGCCCGAAGATCGTTGTCGCGCAGGCGGGGCAGATCAATACCGGCGCCTTCGATCCGTTCACCGAGATCGTGGCGCTCGCCAAGTCCGCTGGAGCCTGGGTCCACGTGGACGGCGCCTTCGGGCTGTGGGCCCGGGCCGTGCCGGCGCTGCGCCACCTGACCGAGGGCATCGAAGGCGCGGACTCCTGGGTGACCGACGGGCACAAGTGGCTGCAGGTGCCCTACGACTGCGGTTTCGCGATCGTCAGGGATCGCACGATCCACCAACGCGCGATGACCCAATGGTCGAGTTACCTGCCGACCATCGGCGATGGCGACCGGGTGCCTTCCGCCTTCGTTCCCGAACTCTCGCGCCGGGCCCGCGGCGTACCGGTGTATGCGATGCTGAGAACCCTGGGGCGCCAGGGCATCGCCGATCTGGTGGAGCGCCATTGCGTGCTCGCCCGGCGGTTCGCGGCGTTGCTGGCCCTGGGGCCAGGCGTGCGGGTGCTGAATACCGTGTCGCTGAACCAGGTGATCGTGAACTTCGGCGAGGGCGATGCCGCCTCCCGCCGCGCGGCCACCGAGGCCGTGATCGCACGCGTCCAGAAGGACGGCGTCTGCTTCGCCGCTGGCGCACAGTGGCGTGGCGACTGGGTGATGCGCCTTTCGGTCACCTCGGGCGCGACGCAGGCGCGCGACATCGAGATCTCGGCCGCGGCCATCGTTGCCGCCTGGAGATCCGTGCGGCTTGCACAACAGCGCGGGGCTGTGCAGCCGGACGCGGCTTGAGCTGCCGTCTCGAGACGGATCCAGGCATGGGCCTCAGGCCGCCGGCATCTGATAGCCGGGCGTCGAAAGTGACAGTGCTTCCTCGTCCGGCGTCATCTCGGTCGCGACGCCTTCGAAGAGCGGCGTCGACAGATAGCGCTCGCCAGTGTCCGGAAGCATGCAGCAGATGACCGAACCCTCGGCGGCGCGCTCGGCCACCTGGATCGCCGCCGCCAGCGAGGCCCCGCCGGAGATGCCCGCGAAGATGCCTTCTTCGGCCGCAAGCCGGCGCGACCACGCGATCGCGTCGGGTCCGGCGATCGGTAGCAGTTCGTCGTAGTAGTGCTTGTCGATCGACTCCTGCAAGACGTGCGGAATGAAGTCGGGTGTCCACCCCTGCACCGGGTGCGGGGTAAATGCCGGATGGCTGACGGCCGGAGACTGGTCCGGGCCGCGCTCCTGCGCAACGCCGCTGCCGACCAACGCGGCGATCGACGGCTCGGCGAGAACGATCCGGGTGTCGGGACGTTCCTTGCGCAGCACCCGCGCGACGCCGGTGATCGTGCCGCCCGTTCCATAGCCCGTCACCCAGTAGTC
Source organism: uncultured Ideonella sp. (assembly GCA_964628305.1). Classification (GTDB taxonomy): domain Bacteria; phylum Pseudomonadota; class Gammaproteobacteria; order Burkholderiales; family Burkholderiaceae_C; genus CAIKUF01. The sequence continues at coordinate 2,097 of CAZVNC010000024.1, read as the reverse complement.
GAGACGTTCGCCGCGGAAGTCGGCCAGCAGTTCGCGCGCGGTCGTGTTCTCGTGAATCGTCGCGTTGTCGGCGGTCTCGAACTGCCGCGCCAGGAACCAGCCGTTGGCTTCGGCAAGTTCCCTGGCCTTCAGGTACATCCCCATGCCCTTGGCGGCGCGCGGCGTGAGGATCACCTTGGCCCCGAGGAAGCGCATCAATCGGCGGCGCTCGACCGAGAACGAGTCGGCCATCGTGACGACCAGCGGGTAGCCCTTGGCGGCACAGACCATCGCCAGCCCGATCCCGGTGTTGCCGCTCGTCGCCTCGACCACGGTCTGCCCCGGCGCGAGTTCGCCGCGGCGCTCGGCCTCTTCGATGATGCTGATCGCGAGGCGGTCCTTGACCGAACCGGCCGGATTGAAGAACTCGGCCTTCACGTACAGGCGTACGTGCTTCGGTGCGATGCGGTTGATGCGAATGCAGGGCGTGTTGCCGATCGTGTCGACAACGCTGTCGTAGAGGTGTCCGTGACCGTCGGTGGTGCGAGAGGTGGTCGTGTTCATGAAGGCTCCTGCAGCGGTCGGAATAGGCGGGGTGTCGTGATGGACGGTGGATGCGCCGAAGGTTTATACGCCAGTCTCGATCTTCAGCGCGTCGCAGGGTCGACCCGCTCGATGTGGCTCGAGCCCGCACTGCCGGTCACCAACCTGGCCGTCGTCGTCTACCTGGCAGGCGTGCTGCGCGGGCAGAGTGCGGCGCGCTGGGCGATCGCTTCGCGCAGCGCCGGCAGACTCAGTCGCTCGAGTCCCTGAGGCGGAACTCGTCCCACTCGAGATCGGTCCACCATTCGGCCTCGAGTCCGTTGCAGGCCTCACCGTAGGCTCGGCACATGAAGCAACCGTCGCCGCGAACGAGGGCAGCGTCCTCGACCGGGGGGTAGCGGCTCGGCAGCGACGCTGCGCCGTCGCGCGCAGCGGCCTGCGCACCGCTCATCGGACCATCCTCGAGCTCGAGAATCCCGCACCGGTGCAGCCGCTCTTCGGCTTCGGGGAACAAGACGGAACTCTCGGCGTCGATATGGCGCCAGAGCGCTTGCGAGTAGCGCGTTGCCAACGCTCGCAGCCGGGCAGCGTCGCCTGCGGACTGCGGAACTTGTTCGAGGAGCGACGCCAGCTCGCGCATCCACGCCTCCATTTCAGCGTGCTCGCGCCCGAGGGCGTACACGGGTCCGCGCTCGGCCGGCAGGTCCGCTTGCGTGACCAGCGCATGGAACAACACACGCTCCTCGCGATCGTGATGGAAACAGCCGGCAAACTCGGTGAAGAACGCGGCGAACCGTCTTCCGTCGCTCGGTTGCGCAGTCCCGGCGATAAGTGCGTCGACGTAGGCGCGAAAGGATCCGAGCACCCTGTCGATCAGCACATGTTCATCTTGCAGCGTGTCTAGCAGTTTCATCACCGATCCATCGGAGTGCTGCGCTCAACCGCCCGCCGCGCGCGGCCCCTTGCCGTCGACGAAGGCCACCGGCTCGACCGCGTCGGCCAGCTCGAAGCCGAACACCTGCGCATAGAACCAGGCCTCGGCCTCGAGGGTGCGCACCAGGGTCTCTTTGCGCCGGAAGCCGTGGCCCTCGCCCTCGAAGGCGAGGTAGGCGACCGGGATGCCGCGCGCCTTCAGCGCCTCGACCATGACCTCGGACTGCGCGGGCAGCACGACCTTGTCGTCCAGACCCTGGAAGAAGATCATCGGGCAGGCGATGCGCTCGGCGTTGCGCGCCGGCGAGCGCTCTGTGTACAACCGCTCGCGCTCGGCCCCGGGCGGCGCGATCAGGTAGCTTGTGTAGTGCGACTCGAACTTGTGCGTGTCGGCGTCGAGCGCGGCGAGATCGCTCACGCCGAAGTAGCTCGCGCCAGCCTTGAACACATCGTGGAAGGCGAGCGCGGCCAGCGTCGTGAAGCCGCCCGCGCTGCCGCCACGGATCGCCATCCGATCGCCGTCGACGCGGCCCTGCGCGGCGAGGTGGCGCGCGCCGGCGACGCAATCCTCGACGTCGACCACGCCCCACTGCCCGCGCAGCAGGTCGCGGTAGACGCTGCCATAGCCGGTGCTGCCGCCGT
>CAZVNC010000023.1:0-12912 GCA_964628305.1 uncultured Ideonella sp. | reverse complement strand
CTTGATGCCCAGCTTGTGTTCGATGCTGACGCAGTGCGCGTCGTTGCGCGCTCCCAAGGAGCCATCGGCGCTCACCATGAACTTCGGCACCACGAACAGGCTGATGCCCTTCACGCCCTCGGGCGCACCGGCCACGCGCGCCAGCACCAGGTGCACGATGTTCTCGGCCATGTCGTGCTCACCGTAGGTGATGAAGATCTTGGTGCCGAAGATCTTGTACGTGCCGTCGGGCTGCGGCTCGGCGCGGCTGCGAACGAGCGCCAGGTCGCTGCCGGCCTGCGGCTCGGTCAGGTTCATCGTGCCGGTCCAGCTGCCGTCGATCATCTTCGGGATGTAGGCCTGCTGCTGCTCGGCCGAGCCGGCGGTGAGCAGCGCCTCGATCGCGCCGTCGGTCAGCAGCGGGCACAGCGCAAAGCTCAGGTTGGCGCTGTTGAGCATCTCGATGCACGCCGCGCCAATGGTCTTGGGCAGTCCCTGACCACCGTATGCGGCCGGATGCTGCAAGCCCTGCCAGCCGCCCTCGCCGAACTGCCTGAAGGCCTCCTTGAAACCGGCGGTCGTCGTGACCACGCCATCCTTCAGCGTCGAGGGGTGGACATCGCCATCCACATTGAGCGGCGCGACGACGCCCTCGTTGAACTTCGCGCACTCCTCGAGCACGGCCTGCGCCGTGTCGGCGCCGAAGTCCCCGAAGCCAGGCAGCCTGGCCACTTCGTCGAGGCGGGCCAGTTCGGTCATGCAAAAAAGCATGTCCTTGACGGGAGCACGGTAGGTCATGATCACCTCCTGATGAAAGAAGGGCGCGTCAACTGCCGTTGCGCGCCCCGGTTTGCGAAGCCTGGTCGGCGCCGACGATCAGCCGAGCGCCTTCACGAGCTCGGGCACGGCGACGAACAGGTCGGCCTCGAGCCCGTAGTCGGCGACGCTGAAGATCGGCGCCTCTGCGTCCTTGTTGATGGCGACGATCACCTTCGAATCCTTCATGCCGGCCAGATGCTGGATCGCGCCGCTGATGCCGCAGGCGATGTAGAGCTGCGGCGCCACGATCTTGCCGGTCTGGCCGACCTGCCAGTCGTTGGGCGCGTAGCCGGCATCGACCGCGGCGCGGCTGGCACCTAGCGCCGCACCGAGCTTGTCGGCGAGCGGCGTCAGCACCTCGTTGAACTTCTCCTCCGAGCCGAGCGCACGGCCGCCGGAGACGATGACCTTGGCCGCGGTCAGTTCGGGGCGGTCGTTCTTCGCGATCTCGCTGCCCTTGAAACTCGACAGCCCCGGGTCGGCGACCGCGCTGACGCTCTCGACGCTCGCGCTGCCGCCGCTCGCGGCGGCCGGATCGAAGCCGGTGGTGCGCACCGTCAGCACCTTCGTCGCATCCTTCGTCTGCACCGTCGCGATCGCGTTGCCGGCGTAGATCGGGCGCTCGAAGGTGTCGGCAGCGAGCACTTTGGTGACGTCCGACACCTGCCCGACGTCGAGCGTCGCGGCGACGCGCGGCGCGACGTTCTTGCCCGCCGCGGTGGCCGGAAAGACGAGGTGGCTGTAGCCCGACGCGAGTGCGACGACCTGCGCCGCGACGGCTTCGGCCAAGCCGTGCTCGAAGGCCGGTGCCTCGGCGTGCAGCACCTTCGCGACGCCCGCGATCTGTGCCGCTGCCTGCGCGGCGGCCGGGGCGCCGTGACCGGCGACGAGCACATGCACCTCGCCGCCGCAGGCCGCGGCAGCGGTCACGGTGTTGAGGGTCGCGCCCTTGATCGACTTGTTGTCGTGTTCGGCAATGACGAGTGCGGTCATGTCAGATCACCTTCGAGACGTTCTTGAGCTTGTCGACGAGCGTCGCGACATCGGGCACCTTGATGCCGGCGCTGCGCTTGGGCGGGTCCTCGACCTTCAAGGTCTTGATGCGCGGCGCGACGTCGACGCCGAGGTCGGCCGGCTTGACGACGTCGAGCTGCTTCTTCTTCGCCTTCATGATGTTGGGCAGCGTCACGTAGCGCGGCTCGTTCAGCCGCAGGTCGGTGGTGACGATCGCCGGCAACTTCAGCTCGAGCGTCTCCATGCCGCCATCGACTTCGCGCGTCACCGCGACCGAGCCGTCGGCGACGACGACCTTGCTCGCGAAAGTCGCCTGCGCCAGGTTGGCGAGCGCGGCGAGCATCTGCCCGGTCTGGTTGCAGTCGTCGTCGATCGCCTGCTTGCCGAGAATCACGAGGCCGGGCTGCTCCTTGTCGACGAGCGCCTTCAGCAGCTTGGCGACGGCGAGCGGCTGCAACTCCTCCGTCGTCTCGACGAGGATCGCGCGGTCGGCGCCGATCGCCATCGCCGTGCGCAGCGTCTCCTGGCACTGCGCGACGCCGCAGGAGACGGCGATGATCTCGGTCGCGACGCCCTTCTCCTTCAACCGAACCGCCTCCTCGACGGCGATCTCGTCGAACGGGTTCATGCTCATCTTCACATTGGCGATGTCGACGCCGGTGCCGTCGCTCTTGACGCGCACCTTGACGTTGTAGTCGACGACCCTTTTCACGGGGACCAGAATCTTCATGACGGCAGGCTCCTCCAGCATTAGGGCGCCGATCCGGCGCCGCTTCGATGAATCGAAAGTTCTGGGCCGATTCTAGTGGTCTGCGCCGTGCCGTCAGGCTGGCGCCCGCCCTTCCCCGGCCTGCGCGGCGCGCTGCCCGCGCGCCATGTCGATCGGCACGAGCAGCAGCAAGCCGGCGACGAAGAAGACGGCGGTCGAGACGATCGCGAGCCGGTGGTTGCCGGCGGTCAGCAGCGTCACGAGGCCGTAGGTCACCGGCCCGACGATCGCCGCCAGCCGCACCGCAAAGGTCCACAGCCCGAAGAATTCGGCGCGCTGCTGGGGCGGCGCGAAGAGCCCCGCCATCGCGCGCCCCGCCGACTGGCTCGAGCCCATGCACAGCCCGGCGATCACGGCTGCGACCCAGAAGAGCAGCGCGCCGGTCGCGAGCGCGGCGAGCACCGTCATCACGATCCAGCCGACGAGGGTCGCGCCGAGCGCCGCCTTGTGCCCCATCCGGTCCTGCGCGTAGCCGAAACCGAATGCGCCGAGCGCGGCGGCGATGTTGACCATGAAGATCAGCGCCATCGTGTCGGTCTGCTTGAAGCCGAGCACCTGCTCGGCGTAGACCGCGGCGAGCGCGATGACGACCGCGATGCCGGCCTGGTAGCTCGTGCTGCAGGCGAGCAGCCACATGAAATCGCGGTAGCCGCGCGCGGCGCGAAACGTCGCCGCCAGCCGGCGCAGCGCGGCGCCCACCCCGGCATCGCCCTCACCGCGCGCCTGCGGCACGGCACGTTCACGCAGCAGCGCGAAGGTGGCCAGCGACGCGGCGCCATAGACGCCGGCCGTGATCGCCATCGTGACCGGAACGAACTGCGTCGCCGGCATGCCCCGGCTCTGCGCCCACAGCACGTAGCCGAGGCTCAAGCCCAGCGAGAGCATGCCGCCGAAGTAGCCGAAGCTCCAGCCCCAGCCGGAGACGGTGCCCATCGCTTCGCGCCTTGCCAGTTCGGGCAGGAACGCCGCGGTGAGCGATTCGCCGTACGAATAGAAGGTGTTGGAGACGATGATCGCGAGCGCCGCGAGCCACAGATCGCCCGGGCCGGTCGCGGCGAGCGCGAAGGTCGCGACGACGCAGCCGAAGGTGGTGACCGCGAGCAGCCGCTTCTTGGCCGCATGCAGATCGGCATAGGCGCCGATCGCCGGCATCGTCAGCATCACGATCGCGCTCGACGCGCCGACGACGAGCGTCCAGGCGAGCGTCGCCCAGTCCGCGCCCTTGGCGACGACGCCGACGAAGTAGGCGTTGAACACCGCCGTCAGCACGACTGTCGTGTAGCCCGAGTTGGCGAAGTCGTACATCGCCCAGCCGAACACCTCGCGCTTGCGCACGCCGGGGTTCAGCGCGCTCTGGGGGAACAAGGCCATGATGGGTCGGGATGGACGCGCCGATCTGATCGGCCGGATCCGGCTGCTGCGCAATCAGCCATCCGGCGTCGGGCTCGCAAGCAAGCGCTCGGGAGCTCGAATCATGGTAGCCGAGTTGCAGCGCTCGCCCCGGAGCCGATCGGCGGTCTGCTGCACGACCCGAAGCGATCGCGAAGCATCGGCGATGCTCAGAACAGATGGCCGACATTGAACAGCGTCAACAAGCCCAGCACCGCGAAGATGCCGGCCGCGATGGCGTGAACCAGCGGCAACGAGACCTTCCTCGCGATCGTGTCGCCGAGGAACACGGCCGGCACGTTCGCCAGCAGCATGCCGATCGTGGTGCCGACCACGACCGGGACGAGCGCGTTGTAGCGCGCCGCCAGCGCGACGGTGGCGATCTGGGTCTTGTCGCCCATCTCGGCGAGGAAGAACGCAACGACCGTCGTACCGAAGACGCCCAGCCGCTGCCTGCCGCCGGCGGCCCCGTCGTCGATCCGGTCCGGGATCAACATCCAGCCCGCCATCGCGATGAACGACGCTCCGATCACCCAGCGCAGGACGTCCGGGCCGAGGGCCATGGCGACCCAGGTGCCGACAATGCCGGCGAACGCATGGTTGACCAAGGTGGCGACCAGGATGCCGAGGATGATCGGAATCGGGCGCCGGAACCTGGCGGCCAGCAGAATCGCCAGCAACTGGGTCTTGTCACCCATTTCGCCGAGCGCGACAACGCCGGCAGACACGAGGAGGGCTTCCACGGAAACTCCTAGGGCCGGCGAGAACTCGGACTGCGCAGCATCCCCGGCCCATCCGGAGGCAGCACAGTCAAAGGTCTTGCCAGGCTCGAGGCTGTTCGCGCCATGACCGTGAGGGTCAAGTGTGTTGACGCGGACCCCTGCGGTGTGCAGGGCGGCTACTCCCCAATGACGGAAGCTGCGGCATTGTAGTTTCGAAGTCGGATGGAATACTTCGGGCGCTTGCCGTGTTTACCGCAGTACCCCCACTTCGGAGAACCGATCATGTTGCGCAGACTTTCCCTGTCCACCATCGTCTTCGCCGGCCTGCTGAGCGCCGCCGGTGCAGCGATGAGCTCGGACGCGCCGGCCAAGGCAGAAGGCGGCGCCCTCGTCGGCGCCAATGGCATGACGCTCTATACCTTCGACCGCGATACCGTACCCGGCAAGAGCGCCTGCAACGGGCCTTGCGCCGCCAACTGGCCTCCGCTGATGGCGAGCGCCGATGCCAAGGCCGACGGCGACTGGAGCATCGTGACCCGCGACGACGGCAGCAGGCAGTGGGCCTACAAGGGCAAGCCGCTGTACCACTGGACGAAGGATCAGAAGCCCGGTGACCGCACCGGCGACGGCTTCAACAGCGTCTGGCACGCCGCACAGCCCTGAGAACGGCTTAGCGCGTGGGCGTCGAACAAGCCCTCGGCCACATACCGGCACTGCGCCGGTATGCCCGGCTGCTGACCGGCGACGCCGCGCGGGCCGACGATCTGGTGCAGGACACGCTCGAGCGGGCCTGCGTCAAGTGGGCGCTCTGGCAGCCGGGCTCGCTGCTGCGAGGCTGGCTGCTGTCGCTGATGCACAACCTGCACCGCAACCACGTGCGCGACTGGCGCCACGACGACGGCCATGCAACTCTCGACGACAACGCGGAGCCCGCCCACGATCCGACCGCCGGGGTCGGCGAACGGCTGGACCTGCAGCAGGCACTGGCCGCGTTGCCGGCGCCGATGCGCGAGGTGCTGCTGCTCGTGAACGTCGAGGAGTACAGCTACGCCGAAGCCGCGGTCATCCTCGACGTGCCGGTGGGAACCGTCATGTCGCGGCTGCACCGGGCCCGGGAGCGGATGCGCGAACTGATGCTGGACGGCGTCCGGTCCGCGCGTCCGCCGCCCCTGCAACTGGTGAAGCGATGAGTGAAGCGACCGACCGCGTGAGCGACGACGAACTGCATGCCTTCGTCGATGCACAGCTCGACCTGTCGCGCCTGCCCGCGGTGCTGATGTGGCTGCAAGTGCATCCCGACGCTGCTGCGCGGGTGCTGCAATGGCAGGCGCAAAGGGTGCAGTTGCGGCAACTGGCGCGAACGATCGATCCCGGCGAGACACCTGCCGCGCTGACCGACATTGTTTCGCGCGCGGCGAGTCGGCGCCGCGGGTCGATGTGGCAACAGGCGGCGGCGGTGCTGCTGCTTGTCACCGCGGCGGTGGCCGGCGGCCGCTACTGGGGTCAGATGGCACCGCCCGCCGCGCCGGCGGCGATCGCCTCAACGCCTCCCTTCGTTCGCGACGCGGTGCTCGCCCATGCGGTCTTCGTGCCGGAGAAGCGCCATCCGGTGGAGGTCGCGGCGTCGGACGAAGCGCACCTCGTGCAGTGGCTCAGCCGCAGGCTCGACTCGCCGTTGAAGGTGCCTTCGCTCGCCGCGCAAGGCTATCGGCTGCTTGGCGGCCGGCTGCTGCCGGGCGAGGGGGCGCCGCGCGCGCAGTTCATGTACGAGAACGCACAGGGCGCGCGCGTCACGCTCTATGTCGCAGTCTTCGAACCCGGTCAGGCGCCCGAATCCAGCGCGTTCAGGTCGGTGCGCGTGGGCGGCGAGGAGTCGTTCTACTGGGTCGAGGAGCGCTTCGGCTACGCCCTCAGCGGCGACCTGAACGGGCCCGACATGCAAGCCCTGGCGCGAGACGTCTACGCACAACTGGAACGCTGAAGCATCGGCGCGTCCGGCGGGCCAAACCCGACCACCGCGCGGACGAGGCTCTGGTCTCGGGTGTCGGGCATCACGCGCTTGGTGCCCGGGAATGGGATCGCAACCGTATGCCCTCTTGCGAGAGGCGGCTGGCCACTGAGCAAGACGTGTACGTGCTGGCACAACGTGATGCGCGCATCGACAAGGGGCGCGGCATGCGACGCCGGCGGCATGGTCTGGGCGGCGCTGGCCGCGATCGGCGCCAGTGCAGGCGTGATCTACGGCATCGTGAGCCGCATTCACGGTTGAAGCGAAGCGCTCGCCGCGCCCCGCGGGCGCATGACCGGTGAGCATGATCAATTCGCGCGCGGGTTCCCGCGGCTAGATTTGTCTGTCGCCGATCGCGCCAGTTGCCAGCCTCCCGGCGCGCTCGGCTCCCGACACTCTGGAAGCCTGCCATGTCCCGCTCAACTGTTCTCACGCGCTGCGCCGCTGCCGCAGCCTCCCTCGCGAGCCTGCTCGCCGGTCCGGCGCAAGGTGCCGGCTTCGCGTTGCAGGAAAACTCGGCCAGCGGCCTCGGCAACGCCTATGCCGGCGGCGCGGCCTCCGCCGACGACGCGTCGACGCTGTGGAGCAACGCCGCGGGCATGGCGCGGCTCGGCGGCGGCCAGGTGGCGGCGGCGCTCAACCTCGTCCAGCCGTCGATGAAGTTCGCCAACGGCGCCTCGGTGGCGGCCGCACAGCAGCCGCTGGGCGGCGACGGCGGCGACGCGGGCAGCATGAACTACGTGCCCAACCTCTACTTGACGTATCCGATCGATGCGCGCTGGACGGTCGGCGTCGGGCTGAACGCGCCGTTCGGCCTCGTCACCGAGTACGACAGCAACTGGATCGGCCGCTTCCAGGCGATCAAGTCGGAGATCAAGACCTACAACGTCAACCCCGCCGTGTCGTGGAAGGCGACCGACGCGATCGCGATCGGCCTCGGTGCAAACTACCAGCACCTCGAAGGCACGTTCACGAGCCAGGTCAACTATTCGGCCGCGCTGCTGTCGGCGGCGGTAGACCCCGGCGGCATCGCACCCGGGTCGCCGACCTTCAATGCCATCGCGGCGGCGACGCCCGGTTTGGTCAGCGGCGCGAGCGTCGAGGGCAGCGACTCCGCCTGGGGCTGGAACCTTGGCGTCCTGATCGAAATCGACCCCTCCAACCGCATCGGCGCGCACTACCGCTCGGGATTCAGCTACACCCTGTCGGGCGACGTCAGCTTCACCAACCCTGCGCTGCCCGCGGTGCCGCCGCCGCTCGCGCCGGTGGTCGGCGCGCTGGCCAGCGGCGTCAACAGCAAGCTCTCCAACTCCGGGGTCACCTCGAAGATCAAGCTGCCCGAGATCGTCAACGTCTCCTACTTCGGCAACCTGAACCCGCAATGGGACCTGATGGCCGACGTCCAGTACACCGGCTGGGGCTCGATCCAGAACCTGACGTTCACGCGCAGCGACGGCAGCCCGCTGCAGACCACGGCGCTGAACTTCAAGGACGCTTGGCGCTTCGCGGTCGGTGCGAACTACCGCTACAACGGCGAATGGCTGTTCCGCGGCGGCCTGGCCTACGACCAGTCGCCGGTGCAGGACGCGAATCGCACATCGCGCCTGCCCGACGCCGACCGCACCTGGCTCGCGCTCGGATTCAAGTACACCGCCAATCCCAAGCTATGGTTCGACGTCGGCGCGGCCTACATCTGGGTTGCCGGTGCGAGCATCAACGACATGGGCTCGACCAATCTCGGCATTCCACCCAGCGTGGCCCAGAATGGCCTCATCAACGGCAGTTACAACAACAACGTCGTCGTCCTCTCGGGCCAGTTGACCTGGGCGTTCTGACCGACGCACAGTTGCAGCGGGCGCGAGGCGCCAGGCCATGACGGCAAGGAAGCTCCTCTTCCGGGACGCCGCACGCGCGAAGATTCGCCAGAGCGTCGACACGCTGGCCGAGGCGGTCAAGGTCGCGCTCGGGCCGCGCGGGCGCACGGTGATCCTCGAGCGCGACTTCGGCGCGCCCCAGATCGTCAACTCGGGCGTTCTCGTCGCCAAGTCAGTCGAGTTCGAGGATCCGTTCGACAACATGGGCGCCCAACTGTTGCGCGAGGCCGCGGCAAGCACCAGCGAGATGACCGGCGACGGCACGACGACGGCTACCGTGCTCGCGCACGCGATGATCCGCGCGGGCAGCGCTACCCTGCCGGCGGCATGAATCCCATGGACCCGAAACGCGGCAACGAGCGCGCCGTGGACGCCGTTGTCGCCGAAATCAAGGCCGTCGCGCGGCCCTGCGCGGCGTCGACCGAGATCGCGCATGTCGCAGCCATCCCGGCCACAACGACCGCTCGATCGGCGAGTTGCTCGCGCGGGCGAAGAACTGCTCCCGCGCCGCGCAAACCCTCGGCGGCACTGAGTTGGATCAAGCCGGGTGTTCGGCGGGTGCGACAGCCGCCCAGCTGGGTCTGCTGGCCTCGACTTGCCTGCGCGTCCGGGCCACACCGGATTGCCTCGTCGCAGTCTCGGTATCGCGTCGCTGCCGTCGAGAGGCGCGCGCCCATGCGCATCGTCACACTCGTGGCCCTGGCGGCCGTCGTGCTGCTCGCATCGGGCTGCGCCACCCTGACCAAGGGCGCCAGCCAGACCGTCACCGTCAGCACCGATCCGCCTGGCGCCAGTTGCGAGCTGACGCGCGATGCCAAGCCGTTGGCGGTGGTGAACCCGACGCCGGGATCGGTGTCCATCTCGAAAGGCTCGGGCGTGATCGCCATCGTTTGCAGGAAGGACAAGTTCCAGGACGCCGCCGGCACGATGGCCAGCGAGTTCCAGGCGATGACTTTCGGCAACATCCTCTTCGGCGGCCTGATCGGCGTGGTCGTCGATGCCGCGAGCGGCGCGACGCACGAGTACCCGCCGCTGGTGACCATCACGCTGATTCCGGAGGTGTTCGCGAGCATCGCCGAGCGCGATGCGTTCTACGAGCGCATGCGCCAGAGCCTGCAGCGAGAGGCGGCAGCGGTCAAGGAGCGCATTGCCAACGAGTGCCGCAACCTGGCCAAGGCAACGTCGCCAGCGCCCAAATTGATGGATGCGTCGTCTGACCTCCCCGCTCAATGCCGACAGGAACTGGCCGCCGCCGACGCCGGTCTGCGCGCGAAGCTGGCCGAGATCGACCAGAAGCAAGCCCTGGCCAAGGTGGCCGAGCAGTAAGGGAGCCACTTCGGGAACGAGTCCTTCAGCGTCGCGGTGCAATTGAACACCGACCTGTCGGACCGGTGCTCGACGCGATCGGCGACGAAGTCGCCGTGCCGCTCATGGCATCGGGAACGAGCCGCGCCTGAACTTCGACCAGCCGACCCTCGGCGTCGCGCGTCGCGCCGCTGCACTCGACGACATGGCCATACTTCAGGCTCACCTTGTTGCCCCGGGATACAGACGGTGGTGACCCTTGGTCGGCACGTCGAGATGGTCGTCGCGCTCGATCCTATTGTCGCGGCCAATGCCGAAGGCGCGCAGCACTCCCCCCGCTGCGAGTCCCGAGCCGACCCTGGCGACCGGTGGCCGCCGCTTGCGGCGTTTGTGTCTGACGGCGGGGTGCAGCTCAGCCGGCGTGATGCGGCGCCAGTTCGCCCGCCGGTGCTTTGGGCAGCGGCTGTAGCTCCAGCCCCAGGTGCTCGAAGATCGTCTCGAGCACCGGGCGCTCCAGGATGGCCGCGATGATCTTCAGCTCCCTGCTGCCGCAGTTCGGGCCTCGCTGCATGTCGATGTCAAAGACGCACTCGAGCAATCGAGCCCAGCGGATGCGGTCTGGCTGGGACTGGACGCGCGCGGCCCGCACTCGGTGGCTGTTGCGGCTTCGCTCGACTGTCTCGCTTGTCCTGGCCCTTGCGGCACGCCACACGCGCGCAGTTTCGCGTTCGGCGCCGGCGCCCCATGGAATCGGATCAGGTGCAGTCTGGGTCGCGGAACCAGCGCCGGCAGCCGCTGCATGAGCTCCAGCGGCGACATCACGAGGTGCGTGCTGCCGTTTCGCCACGGCGTCTCGAGCTTCAACTCCACCTACCCGGCGGCGTTGCACCGCACCCGTTCGTCGGACCGCGAGCGCCGGTCGGGTGATGTCGCGGCTCAGCTGTTCCAGCCGCTTGCGGTCGTGTGCTTCGCAGCGCACCGCGGCATGCTGCACTGTCGCCGTCGATGTCGGCGCACAGGGGCTGGCTCGACGGCGGCTCGCGCGGGCCCGACATGCAGGCCCTGTCGCGCGCCGTCTACACACGGCTGGAACGCTGAAGCATCGGCGCGTTTCGTCGGTCAACAGCGACACCCCGCGCAGATCACGCGCTGGCCGCTAGTGTCGGACATCGCGCGCTTGGTGCCCGGGACGGGGATCGAACCCGTATGCCCTCTTGCGAGAGGCGGCGGATTTTAAGTCCGCTGTGTCTGCCAGTTTCACCACCCGGGCCGGCGCCGGGTGGATTGTCGGCGACGCGCAGGGCGCTGCGGCGCTGGACGCGCTTCGCTTCGGACGCCCGGCGTGCTCAGCGCGTCAGAACTTGCGCCCCCACGCGATGCCGAGCGAGAACTCACGCATGCTGATCGTCTCGGATCCGGCAATCGGCGCCGGGAAGACGTTGTTGAACAGCGAAGAGCCGGTGACCGAGTTGCGCTGCGCATACATGAAAGCGCCGCTGATCTCGTCGGCCTTGGTCGGCGCGTAGGTGAAGCCGAGCGTGTAATGGTTCTTGATGACGCCGGGCGCGAGGATGTTGAACGTCACGTCCTGCTCCTTGATCGGGTTCTGGCCGATGTTGATGCCGCCGCGCAGCGTCCACTGATCGTTCATCGCATAGGCGACGCCGAGCTTGAAGACGTTGATGTCGTGCCAGCCGAACCCGGGGCCGTTGTCCGCGCCCAGAGGCGCGGGCGGGTTGGGCGCGCTCGGGTTGCCGACCGAGGCGATCTGGCTGTAGTAGATGCGCTCGTAGTCGGCCGCGATCGTCCACTGGCTGTCGGGCGTGAGCGCGATGCCGAGGCTGAAGTTCATCGGGATGTCGAAGTCGCCCTGCTCGGCGAACAGCCCGCTGTACTTGTCGAACTTGCTCATGTAGACCTTGGTAGAGAAGGTCGCGCCGAGTGCCACCATGTCCGACGGCCGACCCTGCCAGCCGATGCGCAGGCCGGCGCCGTTCGCGGTGTCGGTGCCGTTGTTGGTGACCTGCCCGGGCGCGCTCGTGAAGGGCGGGAACCCGGGTGCGTTGTCGAACGCCTGCAGGCCATAGGCCTTGAAGCGCTGATGGCCGAGCAGCACCGATGCACCGATCGAGTTCCTGTCGTTGACCTTGTAGGCGATGGTCGGCGCGATGATGAGTTGGGACAGATTGACGCCCAGCGTCCCACTGCCGCACAGCATGTTCGCCGGGCCCGCGCCGCAGTTGAAGTTGCCCTGCGGATAGTTGGTGTTCATGCCGCCGTTGCCGTAGACGGACACGCCGAGCGAGAGCGCGCTCGAAATCATCGCGTTGTAGCCGAACTCGGGAATGAAGAAGTCGGTGCTGCCGCTGTCGACCTTGCCATTGAGGGAGGGGATGCCCGCGCCGCTGCGTTCGGCGTAGCGCTCGGGACGAAACCAGGTCAGCCCGAGGTCCATTCGCGCTCCGGCCCAGACCATGCTGGCCGGGTTGTTCGCGCCGCCGAAGCTGTCCTGTGCGAGCGCGGCCGACGCGCCGCCCATGCCGGACTGCTTGACGCCGTAGCCGTGCGAGAAGTAGCCATCGGTGGCAAGCGCCGGCATCGACGCCGCACCGGCCGCCAGCACCACGCAGGCGGTGGCGATCCGGGTCGGACGCAAGCTGGATTGACGTTGTCTCATGATCGATCTCCTGACGGTTATGAAAGCAAGGCTGGACCCTGGCGGGGCGAATCGAATCGGCGGCGGCTTGGCGACTTGGTCAGGTGAGCGCTACCAGCGCGCCAACAGGCGTCCCTTGACGACCTTGCATTCCCATTGCGTCAAGGGCTTGTCGCCGACCCGGATGCAGTCGCCGGTGTGGATGTCGAAAGTCCACTGGTGCTTGGGGCAGGTGAGCGTTGCGCCTTCGAGCGCGAGTGACGGGATATCTGTTCCTTGGTGCGGGCAGCGGCTGTCGAAGACGCGCCACCCTTTCGCGTGACGGTCGTGCCGATGAACGAACAGGCCGCGGCCGTCGCATTCGACGCGCCGCGTCT
>CAZVNC010000022.1:0-12987 GCA_964628305.1 uncultured Ideonella sp. | reverse complement strand
GCGTCGTAGTCGGCCCACGACGAGCGCGGCAGCGCGAAGAGCCGCTCGCGCTCGGCGAAACTGCGCGCGGCATCGGGGCTGGGGTCGAGGAAGACGTGGCGGTGATCGAAGGCGGCGACGAGCCGGATGTGGCGCGACAGCAGCATGCCGTTGCCGAACACGTCGCCCGACATGTCGCCGATGCCGGCGACCGTGAAGTCGGTCGTCTGGGTATCGACGCCGAACTCGCGGAAGTGCCGCTTCACCGACTCCCAGGCGCCGCGCGCGGTGATGCCCATGCCCTTGTGGTCGTAGCCGACCGAGCCGCCCGATGCGAACGCATCGCCGAGCCAGAAGCCGTACTCCTTGCTGATCGCGTTCGCGTAGTCGGAGAAGCTCGCCGTTCCCTTGTCGGCGGCGACGACGAGATAGGGGTCGTCGCCGTCGTGCCGAACGACCTGCGGCGGCGGCACGATCTCGGTGCCGACCCGGTTGTCGGTGATGTCGAGCAGGCCGCGCAGATAGTCCTTGTAGCAGGCCACGCCCTCGGCCATGAAGGCCTCGCGTTCGCTCGCCGGCGGCGCCTTCTTCAGCACGAAGCCGCCCTTCGAGCCGACCGGCACGATGACGGTGTTCTTCACCATCTGCGCCTTCACGAGCCCGAGCACCTCGGTGCGAAAATCCTCCGGCCGGTCCGACCAGCGCAGCCCGCCGCGCGCGACGCGCCCGCCGCGCAGGTGTACGCCCTCGAAGCGCGTCGAGTAGACGAAGATCTCGAACATCGGCTTCGGCTCGGGCAGGCCCGGCACCTTGGCCGGATCGAACTTGAACGAGACGAAGCCGCGCGCCTCGCCCGCCGCGCCGCGGCGCCAGTAGTTGGTGCGCGTCGTCGCCAGGATCAGCGCCATGTACAGGCGCAGCACGCGGTCCTCCGACAGGTTGTCGACGTCTTCGAGCGCGGCCTCGATGGCCGCGACGTGTTCGTCCGCCCGCGCGTCGGCGCCATCCCGCGCGCCCGGATCGAAGCGCGCCTTGAAAAGCTCGACGAGGCGGCGCGCGACCTGCGGATGCGCGGCGAGCGTGGCCCGGATGAAGGCCTGCGACAGTGCGAAGCCGATCTGGCGCATGTACTTCGCATAGGCGCGCAGCACGACGATCTCGGCCGCCGGCAACAGCGCGCCGACGACGAGCCGGTTGAAGTCGTCGTCCTCGACCTCGCCGCCGAGAATCGCGCCGAACGCCTCCTCGAACACCGGGCGCAGCGTGTCGATCCCGAGGTCGGCGTCGCCCATGCCGCTGTCGAGCCCGAAGTCATGGATCCAGATCGGCGCGCCGTCCTGCGCCGCGACGCGGTAGGGGTGCTCGTCGAGCACCTTCAGGCCCATGTGCTCGAGCATCGGCAGGCTGCCCGACAAGGTCAGCGGCTGCGCCAGGCGCAGCAGCTTGAAGCGCAGCGCGCCGGGCGCCGCCTCGAGCGGGCGGTACAGCGTCATCGCGACCGGCCGGGCCTCGCTCATCTGTGCCATCAGCTCGATGTCGGGCACTGCAGCGCGGGCCGCGAAATCGGACCGGTAGCCGGCCGGAAACGCGTTGCAGAAGCGGCGCAGCAGGGCGTTGCCGCGCGCCTCGCCGGCCGCTTCGATCAGCGCCACCTTCAGGTCGTCGTCCCAGCGCCGTGCCGACGCCACCAGGCGTTCCTCGATCTCGCGCGGGTCGTAGTCGGGAATCTGCCCGGGCCGGGTGCGCACCAGGATCTGGATGCGCGCGAGCACCGACTCCGAGAGATGAACGTTGAATTCGGCGCTGCTGCCGTTGAAGGCTTCGATCAGGATCGCCTGCCACTTCTCGCGCAGTTCGGTCGTGTAGTTCTCGCGCGGCGCGTAGATCAGGCAGGACAGGAAGCGCTCGAACGGGTCGCGCCGGATGAAGAGGCGAAAGCGCTGGCGCTCGTCGAGGTGCAGGATGCCGATCGCCGTGCGCAGCAGGTCGTCTTCGTTCGTCTGGAACAACTCGTCGCGCGGGTAGGTCTCGAGAATGTGGGCGAGCGCCTTGCCGGTGTGGCCGCCGGCCGGCAGACCGGCCCGCAGGACGACGTTCGCGATCTTGCGCCGCAGGAGCGGGATCTGGGTCGGGCTGGCGTTGTAGGCGGTCGACGTGAAGAGGCCGAGGAAGCGGTCCTCGCCGATCACCTCGCCGTCGGCGCCGAAGCGCTTGACGGCGATGTAGTCGAGGTAGCCGGGGCGGTGCACGGTCGAGCGCGCGGTCGACTTCGTGACGACCAGCAGTTCGGGCCGGCGCGCATAGGCGCGCACCTCTGGCGGCAGCGCGGCAAACCCCGAGGCGACGACCTTGGCGTTCGCAGGGTCCGTTTCGCGCAGGATGCCGAGGCTCGAATCGGGGACGATGCGCAAGGTGTCGACGCCGTCCTGCACGACGAGGTCGTGCGAGCGGCTGCCGAGGAAGGTGAAATGGTTGTCGGCGAGCCATTCCAGAAACGCGCGGCCCTCGTCGAGTTCGGCCGCCGGCATCGGCAACTTGCGCGTCGCGAGGCCGGCGATGATGCCAAGCACGCGCTCGCGCATCGCCGGCCAGTCCTCGACCGTCTGGCGCACGTCGCCGAGCACGCGCTCGAGGTCGGCGGCGAGTTCCTCGAGCAGTTGCGCGTCGGGTACCCGATCGACCTCGACGTGAATGAAGGACTCGCGCCGTGCCGTCTGCGCCGACCCGTCGGCCAGCCCCGCGAGGGTGCCGTCGCCGGTGCGTTGCACGGCGAGCACCGGATGGATGATCAGGTGCAGCGTCAGCCCGTGGCGGTTCACCTCCATCGTGACGGTGTCGACGAGAAACGGCATGTCGTCGTTGACGATCTCGACGATCGTGTGCGTCGATTGCCAGCCGTGCTCGGCGACAGTCGGGTTGAAGGCGCGCACCCGCACCTTGCCCGGCGCGCGCCGGCGCGCGAAGCTCCAGTGCGACAGCAGCGCGCCATAGAGATCGGGCACGTCGCGCTCGTCCAGATCCTCGGGATCGACCTGGCCGAAATACTGGCGCGCAAAGGCGTCCAGCACCTCGCGCTGATCGGCACTCAGCTTGGCGCGCAGCAGTGCGACGACCTGTTCCAGACGCTCGGATCGCGGTTCGGTACGGCTCGATAGCATCGGCATGTTGGTCTCCGTTGTCTTCGTTTCGTCGGCTGCCAGCTCAGGATGGCGCTGGTCTTGGCGCTGGTCTTAGCGCTGTAATTTACCCCCGAAGCGCGGCCCAGGCTCCTATCGCGCCGCGGGCCGCTTGGGCTTGCGAAAGGTCCACCACGGCAGCACGCGGCGCAGCGACAGCACCTCTCCGCAGTCGCGTGCCTCGTAGCCCGGCAGGGCGTTCAACTGGTCGCGCCATTGCGCGTCGTGCAGCAGTCCGAGCAGGGTTTGCACCTGCGGCTGCACGAGTGTCTGCTGCAGCGTGACGAGGAAGTACTGCTCCTGCACGAGCGGCACGAAGCCCATGCCGCGCGCGCACGCCGCCGCTTCGATCCCAAGCGCGGCATCGGCGCTGCCGCTTGCCACCGCCTCGGCGGCCGAACGGTGCGAAGGCTCGGTGCGGTCGTAGCCGGCGATGTGGCGCGGGTCGATGTGCTGCGCCGCGAGCAGTTCGTCGAACACGACGCGCGTTCCGGTGCCGCGCGCGCGATTGGCAAAGCGGATGCCGTGCCGGCACAGATCGGCGAGCATCGTGATCCCGTGCGGGTTGCCCGGCGCGACGATCAAACCCTGCGTGCGCCGCGCGAAGCTGACGAGCTTGTGCCGACCGGGCTGGAGCATGCCGCGATAGACGCGCGCCGTCGGCGAGCGCAGCGGCGATTCGACGAGGGCATGAAAGCCCGCCATCAGGCAGCGCCCGTCGTTGAGCGCGGCGAGCGCATCGACGCTGCCCGCAAAGCCGATGTCCAGATGCAGACGGTGGCGCTGCAGCCCGAGCGTTCGCAGCAGCGGCAAGGCGTCGTCGTGGCTGGCGACGATCGGAATCACGCCGGCGCCGTCGTCGAACGCGATCGCGAACGCCTGCTCGAGTTCGCCGCGCAGCGCCTCGATCTGCGGCGCAAGGCGCGCCTGGGCGCGGCGCTCGGCCCAGAGCAGCTTCTCGCCGAACGGCGAGAGCACGGCGGGGCGGCCCTTGTTCCAGACGACGAGCGTCTGTCCGAGTTCGTGCTCCCAGCGCTTGAGCTCGCCCCAGACGTGGCGGTACGAGAGCTCGAGCCGGCGCGCCGCGCCGTTGATCGAGCCGCTGTCGTGCACCGCGGCGAGCAGCGCGAGCAGCGGATGGTGCAGATCGCGCTGCGCAGGCTCGTGGCCCGCGAGGCTGTAGGTCAGGTTGACTCTATGCATGACGGTTCATATCGCCGGATCGTGGATGGCCGCTGAAAATGCTGCGAGCCAGAGCCTACCCTGATGAGCGCATTCGCCGAGAGCTTCCATACCGCCGCCCGATTGATCCTGCAAGCCGACTCGGTTCTGGTCCGCACCGTCGCACTGTCGCTCAGCGTGAGCGGCAGCGCGACGCTCATCGCCTCCGGGCTGGGCCTGGCGTTCGGCGCCTGGATGGCGGTCGCGCATTTCCCCGGGCACCGGCAACTGACGCTGCTCGTCAACACCATGCTCGCGCTGCCTGCGGTCGTCGTCGGCCTCGTCGTCTATCTGCTGTTGTCGCGCAGCGGGCCGCTCGGCGCCTTCGGCATCCTCTTCACGCCGGCGGCGATGGTGATCGCGCAGACCGTCCTCGTGCTGCCGATCATCGTCGCGCTGACGCGCCAGCTCGTCGCCGACGCGCTGCGCGACGGCGGCGACCAGTTGCTCTCGATGGGCGCGCGCCCGTTGACCTGCGCGTTGCTGATGCTCGTGCACAGCCGCTGGGCGGTGCTGACAGTGCTGATCGCCGCCTTCGGCCGCGCGATCTCCGAGGTCGGCGCGGTGATGATCGTCGGCGGCAACATCGAGGGCTTCACGCGCGTGATCACGACCACGATCGCGCTCGAGACGAGCAAGGGCGACCTGCCGCTCGCGATGGCGCTCGGCATCGTGCTGCTGGTCGTCGTCGGCGTCCTCAATGTGTTGCTCGGCCTGGCGCACCGCGGCGGGCGGGGTTCGGCGCTGGCGGGGGTGCGATGACGCTGATCTCGCTCGACGCCGTCTCGGTCCGCTTCGGCGACGTGCAGGCGCTCGACCGCGTCACGCTGAACGTCGGGCGCGGCGAATTCATCGCCCTCATCGGCCCCAACGGCTCGGGCAAGACGACGCTCTTGCGCACGCTGCACGGCCTGTTGAAGCACAGCGGCAAGCGTAGCGCCGGCAGCGGCCTCGGGCGCCAGGCGATGGTGTTCCAGCGCCCATTCGTGATCCATCTGTCGGTCCGGAACAACCTGCGCCTTGCGCTTTGGCTCGCCGGCGTGCCGCGGGCGCTGTGGAACGAACGCAGCGTGCAGGCATTGCACCGGGTCGGCCTGCAGGGGCTCGAGCAGCGGCCGTCGCGCGCGCTGTCGGGCGGACAGCAGCAGCGCCTCGCGCTGGCCCGCGCGTGGGCGGTGAAGCCGCAACTGCTGTTCCTCGACGAGCCGACTGCAAGCCTCGATCCGTCCGCCAAGCACGAGGTCGAGGAGGTGCTCGCGAGCTTCGCCGCCGACGGCATGACGCTCGTGATGAGCACCCACAACCTCGGCCAGGCCAAGCGCCTCGCGAGCCGCGTGATCTACCTCGAGGCCGGCGTGGTCCACGCCGACCTGCCGACACCCGAATTCTTCAACGGCCGGCTGCAAGGCCCGGCCCAACGCTTCCTCAAAGGAGAAATGCCATGACCTCGAAGTTCGATCTCCCCGCCCTTGCCTCGCACGGGCGCCGCGCCGCGCTCGGCCTCGCGCTTGCCGCCGCGTCGCTGCTGCCGTTCGCGGCCCAGGCGCAGGACAAGACGATCGTCATGGCGTCGACGACGAGCACCGAGCAATCGGGCCTCTTCGCCCACCTGCTGCCGGCCTTCACGAAAGCGACCGGCATCACGGTGCGCGTCGTCGCCCAGGGCACCGGCCAGGCGCTCGACATGGGGCGCCGCGGCGACGCCGATGTGCTCTTCGTGCACGACAAGGCGGCCGAGGAGAAGTTCATCGCCGAAGGCTTTGGCCTGCCGCGGCGCGACGTGATGTACAACGACTTCGTGATCGTCGGCCCGAAGTCCGACCCCGCCGGCATCAAGGGCAACGACGTCGTCGAAGGCATGAAGAAGCTCGCAGCAAGCAAGTCCGAGTTCGTCTCGCGCGGCGACCGCAGCGGCACGCATGGCGCCGAGCTGCGCTTCTGGAAGGCGGCCGGCATCGACGCGCCGGAGAAGGCCGTTGCGGGCTACAAGGCGTGCGGCTGCGGCATGGGGCCGGCGCTCAATATCGCGTCGTCGAGCAACGCCTACGCGCTGACCGACCGCGGCACGTGGCTGTCGTTCAAGAACCGCGGCGACCTCACGATCCTCGTCGAGGGCGACAAACGGCTCTTCAACCAGTACGGCGTGATCGTCGTCGATCCGGCCAAGCATCCGAACGTGAAGAAGGACCTCGCGCAGGCGTTCGCCGACTGGGTCGTCTCGCCCGCGGGGCAGGAGACGATCGCCTCCTACAAGGTGAACGGCGAGCAGTTGTTCTTCCCGAACGCGAAGCCGCAATGATGCGCGCCGCGTTCGGCGCGTTGATGATGGTGCTGGTGCTGTCCAGTGCGCAGGCGCAGGCCGCGCGCGACGAGGTTGTCGTCTTCGCGGCCGGCAGCCTGCGTGCGGCGATGACCGAGGTCGCGAAGGCGTTCGAGGCGGCGGACGCGACGGCCTCGGTCAAGCTCGTGTTCGGCGCATCGGGACTGCTGAAGGACCGGATCGCCGCCGGCGAGCGCGCCGACGTCTTCGCGTCGGCCAACATGGCGCATCCGCAGGCGCTGGCGGCGGCGGGCAAGGCGTCGCCGGTGCAGCGCTTCACACGCAACACCCTGTGCGCGCTCGTCTCGCCCAAGGTGAACGTGACGCCTGAGACGCTCGTCGATCGGATGCTGGACCCGGCCGTCAAGCTCGGCACGTCGACGCCGAAGGCCGACCCCTCGGGCGACTACGCGGTGATGATGTTCGAGCGCGTCGAGCAGCAGGGCCGCACGGGCGCGTTCGCAGCGCTGAACGTCAAGGCGCTGCACCTCACCGGCGGGCCGAATTCACCGCCGCCGCCGGCCGGCAAGAGTGTCTACGGCGTGCTCGTCGCCGATGGCCAGGCCGACATCTTCATCATCTACTGCACCAACACGCTGATCGCGGTTGCCGAGCAGCCGGGGTTGAGGTCGATCGCGGTTTCGGATGCGATCAACGTCGGCGCCGACTACGGCGTCGCGGTGATCGGCGCCGCACCGGCGGCGCAAGGCTTCGTCGCGTTCCTGCTCGGGCCGTCGGGTCAGGCGATCCTGACGCGTCAGGGCTTCGCGCCGCGCTGAAGCCTGCCGCGCGCGTTCGGAGCGGCGCGCTGCGACCGCAATGCATCTTCGCCTGCCGTGAAATGGCACCATCCGTTGTGACGTGACGCATGCGACGCAACACAATAGGTTCGGAGTCGGTTGCATAAGCCGGTGCTACGCTCAGGAGCCGACATCATCCGCACCGCCAAGGCGCGGGAGCTTGGCGGACGTAGGCCACGCGTGCTGTCTTGTCCACTCGTCAAGATTGCGGCAAATGCGTCCTGCGCTCGCGCCGGGTCGCGCGTAGACTCAGCATTCGCGCCGATCTATTCACAGGCGTCATCTACTCTCGAAAGGAGCACCCCTCATGGCCAAGAAGAAGAGTGAGAATGCCGAATCCGGCGTCTACCGCGTCACGGAGATCATCGGCAGAAGCCCGACGTCGTGGGAAGACGCAACGAAGAACGCGGTCGAAACAGCAGCCCAGACACTGCGCGACCTGCGCATCGCGGAAGTCATCAAGCTCGATGTTCAGGTCGAGGGCGGCAAGGTCGTCGCATACCGCGCGCGCGTTTCGCTGTCGTTCAAATACGAGGCCTGAACGGTCGACGCAGTCGCGGCGATCGTCATCGCGCGCCGCGATCCGCGAGATGACGGGTGCGCGGCGCGCACCAACGATCGCGCCGCGGTTCGCATTCGATCCGCCCGGCGCAGCGCCTCGTCGGCCACCATCGCGCCCTGAACTTGCGGCCGGTGATCGCGGCACCCACCTTCGCGACTGTCGGACGTTTCAGCACCCGGCGCACTGCGGCCACGGTAGGCGCCCGTTTCACATCCGTACTGGAGAAGAAAGCGCATGAGCACATTGGTGGTGGTGAGCTACGACCAGGAATTCCAGGCCGAGGAGGTTCGCCTCAAGCTGCGCAAGCTGCAGAAGGACTACTTGATCGATCTCGAGGACGCGGTCGTCGCGACGAAGGACGCGAAAGGCAAGGTCAAGCTGCACCAGGCGATGAACCTGACCGGCGCCGGCGCGCTCAGCGGCGGCTTCTGGGGCGCGCTGATCGGGCTGATCTTCATGATGCCGCTGCTTGGCGCGGCGGTCGGCGCGAGCGCGGGCGCGGTCTCGGGCGCGCTGACCGATCTCGGCATCGACGACAAGTTCATGAAGGATCTCGCCGGCCAGATGCAGCCCGGCGGCTCGGTGCTCTTCGTGCTGGCCCACGGCGCGACGCCGGACAAGGTGATGGAGGAACTGCAGGGCACAGGCGGAAAGATCCTCAAGACCTCCCTGACCCACGAGGACGAGGCCAAGCTGCAGGCGGTGTTGAGCGCTGCCAAACCATAGCCCGCCGCTGAACGGCAGGAAGCAGGCGATGAACGGCACGCTCTATCTGTTGCTGCTGATCGTTCTCTTCATCGGCGTCGTGATCTGGGCGTTCGGCCGCAAGCGCAAGAAGCGGTTCGACGCCGACGCGCGCATCCCGTTCGACGACAAGGACTGAACGCCGTCGCGCCACGCACGACGACCCGCGGCGATGACGTCGTGATGAACTTGCATGATCTGTCCCGGATCGAACCGACCCGGTGCGGGTTGCGCAAGCCGCCGTTGCCCGCCATGCAAGGAGCGAAGATGCAAGTCCAGGTCAACACCGATAAGCACATCGACGGCAGCACGGCCCTCACCGCGCATGTCGAGGCGGTGATCGAGCGTACGCTGCGCCACGTGCGCGATCACGTCACGCGCGTCGAGGTTCACTTGAGCGACGAGAATGCCGGCAAGGCCGGCGTCGCGGACAAGCGCTGTCTGATCGAGGCCCGGCTCGAGCGTCACCCGCCGGTTGCGGCGACGCAAGTGGCGGATAACCTCCACCAAGCGATCGACGGCGCGGCCGACAAGCTGAAGACGGCGCTGCAGGCGACCCTCGGCCGCATCGCCGACACGCGCCGCCGCCGGCCCGACGACGACGCCGACGCCAACGGCGCCTGAACGACAGTCGCCGCCCGGACACGAAACCTCGCCCGGTGTCCATGCGGCGCACGAGGCATGACAATGGCCGCGTGCGCCGCTGCAAGGAGGAACGAACGATCACGACCGCATCGATCCGGGCGGCGCGCAACGCCGCCGCCTGCGCGCCACCGAGCATCGGGCGCGAGTTCGCGCTGAGGCGCCGAGAGCACGCCAGGCGGATCGAGCACGAACGCCACATCCGGGCCTGCGTGCAAGCAGCGGCCGCCAGCCGCGGCGAGCGGTGCAAGGCCGCGTGTTGAGCGCCCAACGCAGCGACCGCGAGACGTTCGCCACGGCGCTCGCGCTCGCGCTCGGCGCCGCCGTCTCGCTCGGCCTGGCGCGCTTTTCGTATGCGGTGCTGCTGCCGCCGATGCGCGACGATCTCGGCTGGAGCTACTTCACCGCCGGCGCGATGAACACCGTCAACGCGGCCGGCTACCTCGGCGGCGCGCTCGTGGCGCCGGCCCTGCTCGCGAGCGTCGGCGCCCGCACCGCGCTCGTCGGCGGCAGCGTCGGCACCACGCTGCTGCTTGCGCTGCACGGACTCACGGATTCGGACGCGTTGCTCTACGCATTGCGATTTCTGACCGGCGTCGCCAGCGCCGCGATGTTCGTCGCCGGCGGACTGCTCGCCGCGCGGCTCGGTTCGCAACTGGCGAGCGCCTCGCGCATCACGCCGGGCTTCGTGCTTGGCCTCTACTACGGCGGCACCGGCCTCGGCATCGCCGCCAGCGCACTCGCACTGCCGCCGATCATCGCGATGTCGGCGTCGCAATCCGGCCGGCCAGGCTGGCAATGGGGCTGGATCGGGCTCGCCGCACTCGCGCTCGCCTCGACCGTGCTGATCGCACGCAGCACAGCTCCCCTGCTTGATGCGGCGACCGTTCGCTCGGCGCATGGCCGCTTCGACTGGCGGCCGTTCGGCTTCGGCCTCGCGTCGTACTTCATGTTCGGCCTCGGCTACATCGGCTACATGACGTTCATCATCACGCTGCTCAGGGAGCAGCAGATGTCGACCGGCGCGGTGGTTGCCTTCTACACGCTGCTCGGCGTCGGCGTGATGGCTTCGCCCTGGCTGTGGGCCGGCCTGCTCCAGCGCCAGCGCGGCGGCAAGGCGCTGGCGATTTTGAGCGCGCTGCTTGCGGTCGCGACGCTGCTGCCCGTCCTGTCGGCGCAGGTGGTGCCGGCGTTCGTGTCGGGCGGCTTGTTCGGCGCCGTGTTCCTGTCGCTCGTCGCGTCGACCACCGCGCTCGTTCGCCACAACCTGCCGCAGGCGGCGTGGCCGGCCGGGATCAGCGCTTTCACGATCGTGTTCGCGGTCGGGCAGATCGTCGGCCCGAGTCTCGTCGGGCGGCTCGCCGACGGCGGCGGCGGCCTGCGCGCCGGGCTCGCGGTATCGGCGGCCGTGCTCGCGCTCGGGGCGGCGCTTGCATTGCGCCAGCGCCCGCTGCCGGTGCCAAAGTAGCGCAGCCAGCAAAAAGCCCCGCCGGTTCGGGCGGGGCTCGGTGCTCGCCGGCGCGTGTTGCGCCGGCGGGGCAGCGTAATCAGCCCTTGCGGCGGCGGCGCGCGCCGCCGGCCACGGCGGCGAGTCCGGCGAGCATCAGCGCATAGGTCTCGGGCTCGGGCACGGCGACGATCGAGTTGATCCAGCCGACGTTGCTGTAGACGGCGGTCGAGCCCATCAGATCGCCCCAGCTGCCGCTGTTGTTGCTGCTGAAGTCGCAGCTCGGGTCGATGCGGCCGCCGCAGAACTGCCAGCCCCAACTGTGGACGCCGGTGACCAGCCATTCGCTGCCGTTCCAGACGAAGTCGCCGCCGCCGGAATCGCCGCCGGTGATGAGCGATTCGGGGGTGCCGCCGGTGTCGCTGGTCCAGAGATTGCCCGTCATGCCGGCGACGATGCCCAAGGTATTGTTGGCTGCAGTGCCGCTGTCGTAGTCGGCGACGTACTCTTCGCCATAGGTGTTGTCACCCGTGCCGTCCCAGGCGTCGCTGAACACCTTGGAGGTGACGTCGAAGGTGTTGTAGCCGTAGTGGCCATGGCCCCACTCGTTCCAGTTCGGGGCGGCGACCGAGTTACCCCTCGCCGTCGTGCCGTAGCCCATCATCAGCACGTTCTTGCCGATCGCGCTGTTGGGGTCGATGTTGAAGCCCTGGATGCCTTCCACCTTCGAGTCGAGCTTGATGATCGCCATGTCGGCGCCGGTCCCGAGCGTGCCGTCCCAGCCGGGCTTGAGGTAGGCCGCGGCGGCGCCGCGCGTCGCGGTGGCGACGTCGTTGTTGAGGCCAAACTCGATCTTCATCACATTGAAGTTGTCCGCGCAATGACCTGCGGTCAGCACGTACATGCCGCCCGCTAGCAGCGTGCCAGAGCAGATGTAGCCGCCGTTGTCGATGCTGCCGTCGCTATCGAAGTAGAGGCGCGCGACGCCGTCGAAATTGACGCCGTTGAATGTCGAGGTGGAGTCGAAGCGCCAGTTCGACGGTGCGGTGTTGTTCGACATGGCGTGTGCCGTGCCGAAGCCGGCGAGCAGCGCAGCGATCGGCGCGAGCCGCAGTGCGCGAGATGCAAAGGTCATTCTGAGTCTCCTGAACGGGTTGCGTGGGAGCCCATTTTGCGTTGACCCGGATCACGACACAACGCCACCCCCCATGAATAGGGGGCAGCGTTTCGACTATTGACAGGTCGCCGGTCGTAGTTCTCTAAAAGAGCGCGGCCTGCTTCAACGCGCCGACGAGCACGTTCGCAAGTTCGTCGATCTGGGCCGACAGGTCGGTCGCAGCCGGCGCCGTGGCACGGGCGCTCCAGATCACCTTGCCGCTGCCGGCCGCGTCGACGAGTGTGCTGCTGGCCGCAAGGCCCGTGCCGCCGGATCCCCCGACCGGCATCGCGACGCCGACACCGCCGCCGACGCCGCTGCCGTAACCGCCCGACCCGCCGAAGCCGCCGATGCCGAAGCTGAAGGTCGGCCCGGCGCTGACTGCGGAGGCGTCGGCCCTGAGCGTGGTCTGGAAGACCGACCGCGCGCCCGACGCGCGCGCCGTCGACAGCGTGGCTTGCGAGGCCGGCTGCCCGTCAGACTGTTCGCCCGCCTGCGGCGTCACGGGTTTGGCACCGAGTGCGGCCAGCCGCGCCGAGAACCGGCTCTCGCACAACAGGCGCACGGTCGTGTCCTGGGCGTCGCAAACGACGAGCACCGTCGTCCCTTGCAGCGACTGCTTGGGCCATTGGGGGTCGGTCCATTGCGCGCCGATCTGGGTCGATGCGCAGCCGGCCACGAGCACTGCGGCGAGCAGCGGCGCGACGGCCTGTAGCAAGGTCGGCCGACGACGAAACGCCAGCCGATTCGCTTGGAGTGCACCGCATTTCTTCATCTTCATGTCGAAGCTCCCGAGTCTGTCGCAAACCGCGGCGCGCGCCCGCCGCGCCTTCAGGCCGGCGCCGCAAGCTCCCGGCGCGTCACCGGCCCCTTGCCGCTGAAGCGATCGAGATAAAGGTAGATCACCGGCGTGATGTAGAGCGTGATCGCTTGCGAGAAG
>CAZVNC010000021.1:0-13054 GCA_964628305.1 uncultured Ideonella sp. | reverse complement strand
GAGACCCGCCTTGCGCACCGCGCCGCCGACCAGGAACTTGGCCAGAGCAAGCAGCGCCTGCGCGAACTGGCGCAGCACCTGCAGACAAGCGTCGAGGCCGAGCGCGCGGCGATTGCACGCGAGATCCACGACGACGTCGGCGGGTCGCTCACCGCGCTCAATTTCGATCTGGCGTGGATCGCGCGCCACTCGGAGTCGCCCGCCGTGCGCCAGCGCGTCGCCAGCGCCCTCGAGACCGTGGCCCACGCGATCGAGGCGAGCCAGCGCGTGATGCACAACCTGCGCCCGGCGATCCTCGAGCAGGGGCTGGTCGCCGCACTGCAGTGGATGTCGAACCGCTTCGAGCGGCGCACCGGCGTCGCCTGCCGCTTCCGCACCGACTGTGATGCGCTCGCGCTGCCGCCCGGCGTGCCGCTCGTCGCCTACCGCACGGCGCAGGAGGCACTGACCAACATCACCAAGCATGCGGCCGCAAGCCAGGTCGCGATCGACCTCACGCTTGCCGCCGGCACCCTCACGCTCGAGATCAGCGACAACGGGCGCGGCCTGCGCAGCGCCGATCTGGCCAAGGCGCGATCGTTCGGCATCCGCGGCCTGCACGAGCGCGCGGGCACGGTCGGCGGCTGGGTCGATCTCTCGAGCCACGGGGGCGGCACGACCTTGATTCTTTCGGTGCCGCTCGATGGAAGTGAGGCGCTGTTCGATCCGGCGGCGGCGATCGACGCGCCGGTGCGCGACGAGCAGAGCGACCCGAGCGCCTGGGGAGAACTTTGAGATGAAGCCAGACTCACAACCCGCGACAGGTGAAAGGCCGGCGCCGTGATCCGTGTCATCCTGTGTGACGACCACGCGCTGATCCGGCGCGGGATCCGCGACACGCTGTCGGATGCACCGGACATCGAGGTCGTTGGCGAGGCGGGCGACTACGGCGAACTGCGCAGCCTGCTGCGCACCCGGCCGTGCGACGTGCTGGTGCTCGACATCAACCTGCCCGGGCGCAGCGGCCTCGATGTGCTGCACGTGCTGAAGGACGAAGGCGCGGCGCTGCGCGTGCTTGTCGTCAGCATGTATCCCGAGGATCAGTACGCGATCCGCGCGCTGCGTGCCGGCGCGTTCGGCTACGTCAACAAGGGCGGCGATCCGGCGCTCGTCGTCGCCGCGGTGCGCACCGTCGCCCAGGGGCGCAAGTACGTGACGCCCGAGATCGCGCAGATGCTCGTCGAAAGCCTGACGACGCCGGTCAGCGCGCAGGCGCACGAGAAGCTCTCGGACCGCGAGTTGCAGACGCTCGTCCTGATCGCCTCCGGCAAGCGGCTGTCGGACATCGCGCTGGAGCTGAGCCTGAGCCCGAAGACGGTGAGTGTCTATCGCGCGCGCGTGCTCGAGAAGCTCGGCCTGACGAACAACTCGGAGATGACGGTCTACGCGATCCGCAACGGGCTGGTCGGCGACTGACGGCCGGCGCGCGCTGTCACGGCAGTGTCATCCAGTCTCCATAGACTCGTCCGATGCCCGTCTCCAATCCTGCCGTCCCGCTGCTCAATCGCGAGATGGCGATCCTCGAGTTCAATCGCAGGGTGCTGGCGCAGGCGCGCCGCGCCGACGTGCCGCCGCTCGAGCGGCTGCGCTACATCTGCATCGTCTCGTCCAACATGGACGAGTTCTTCGAGGTGCGCCTGGCCGACTACATCGAGGATGCGCGCCTGCCCGGTGCCGGCGCGCTGGACGGCGACCTGGAAACGGTCGCGCGCGCCGCGCATGCACTGATCGACGACCAGTACAAGGCCTTCAACGACGAGGTGATGCCCGAACTTCAGCGCGCCGGCATCGTCGTCGTCAGCCACGCCGAGCGCGACAAGGCGCAGCGCCACTGGGTCGACGAATTCTTCCAGACCCAGGTGCGCCCGCTGCTGCTGCCGGTCGGGCTCGACCCGTCGCATCCGTTCCCGCAGGTCGCCAACAAGTCGCTCAATTTCATCGTCCGGCTCGAAGGCAAGGATGCCTTCGGGCGCCAGAACACGATCGCGATCGTGCGCGTGCCGCGCGTGCTGCCGCGCGTGATCCGGCTGCCGGACAAGCTGTCGGGCGGCCGGCAGGCCTTCGTGCTGCTGACGAGCGTGATCCGGGCGCACCTCGCCGAACTGTTCCAGGGCCGGCGCGTCCAGGCCTTCTCGCAGTTCCGGCTGACGCGCGACTCGGAGCTCGCGGTCGACGAGGAGGAGGTCAAGAACCTGCGCCAGGCGCTGCGCTCGGGCCTGACGACGCGCCACTACGGGCAGGCGACCCGGCTCGAAGTGGGTGGCAGCTGCCCGCGCGACCTTGCCGACTTCCTGTTGCACCAGTTCGTGCTGCCGCAGGCGGCGCTCTACGCCGTCAACGGCCCGGTGAACCTGGTGCGGCTGAATGCGTTGATCGATGCCGTGAAGGCGCCGGCGCTGCATTTCCCGCCGTATGCGCCGTCGTGGCCGGCGAGCTGGCCGCGCGCCCAATCGATCTTCGAGCGGCTCGGGCAGGGCGACCTGCTGCTGCACCATCCGTTCGAATCCTTCGATCCGGTGGTGCAGTTCCTGCGCGAGGCGGTGTACGACCCCGACGTGCTGGCGATCAAGCAGACGATCTACCGCACCGGAAGCGAGTCGCCGCTGATGGACCTGCTGCTCGAGGCGGTGCGCCGCGGCAAGGAGGTGATGTGCATCGTCGAGCTCAAGGCGCGCTTCGACGAGGAGGCCAACATCAACTGGGCCGAGCGGCTCGAAGCGGTCGGCGCGCAGGTCGTCTACGGTGTCGTCGGACTGAAGACGCATGCCAAGCTGCTGCTCGTCACGCGCCGCGAAGGCACGCCAAAGCGCCCGCTGCTGCGCCGCTACGTGCACCTGTCGACCGGCAACTACAACCCGAAGACAGCAAGGCTCTACACCGACCTGAGCACGCTGAGTGCCGACCCGGCGCTGACCGCCGACGCTGCGAGCGTCTTCGAGCAGCTCGCGAGTCTGGGCAAGACGCGGCCGCTCGCGAAGCTGCTGCAGGCGCCGTTCACGCTGCACAGCGCCATGCTTTCGCACGTCAATCAGGTGGCGCGCGCGGCCCGCGCCGGGCGCAGCGCGCGCATCGTCCTCAAGCTCAACGCGCTGACCGATGCGACCCTGATCCAGGCCTTGGTCGATGCCGGGCAGGCCGGCGCCGAGATCGATCTGCTCGTGCGCGGCGCCTGCCTGCTGCCGCCCGGCCTTCCCGGTCGGACCGAACGCATCCGTGTGCGGTCGGTGGTCGGGCGCTTCCTCGAGCACACGCGTATCCTTTATTTCTGCTGGGGCGCCGCTCCAGACGACGAGGCGCTTTACCTGACCAGCGCGGACTGGATGAGCCGCAACATGTTCCGCCGCATCGAAGTGGCGTGGCCGGTGCGCGACGCCGCGCTGCGCGCGCGACTGATCGACGAAGGCCTGGTGCCGTACTTGCACGACACCAAGGATGCCTGGCAGCAGCAGGGCGACGGCAGCTATCGGCCGCTGGGTCCGAACGGCCCGAGTGCGCAACAGGCGCTGATGGAACGGCTGCGTGCCAGCCGATGAGGTGAGCCAAGATGGACCTCATTCTCTGGCGGCACGCCGAAGCCGAGATCATCCGGCCCGGTCTGGACGACTCCCAGCGTGCGCTGACGCCAAAGGGTGAACGCCAGGCGCGCCGCATGGCGCAGTGGCTCAACGCGCGGCTCCCCGACTCGACGCGCATCATCGCCAGCCCCGCGGTCCGCAGCCAGCAGACGGCGCAGGCGCTGGAACGCAAGTTCAGGACGGTCGCATCGATTGCGCCCGAAGCGTCGGTCGACGATCTGCTGGTCGCCGCGGGCTGGCCCGGCAGCAGCGTGCCGGTGCTCGTCGTCGGCCATCAGCCGACGCTCGGCATGGCGGCGGCGCGACTGCTGTCGGGTGCGGACCAGCCCTGGGCAATCAAGAAGGCCGCCGTCTGGTGGCTGCGCCTGCGCGAGCGCGAAGGCGAGGCGCACATCGCGCTGCATGCGGCGCAGAGCGTCGACTCGCTGTAGCGGCGCCGGCGCGCGCGGCTGTCAGCGCGGACCGTCGAGGCGCAACTGCAGCGATCCGCCGCGCTCCCAGGCGGCGACCTCCTCGCCGAGCAGGTACATCGTGCGCGGGTGGCTGCGCGCCCAGCCGGGCGCAAAGCCGAGCCTGGCCTCGGCGCCGTGACGCTCGATTTCGATGGCGCCGGGGTCGACGCCGGATCTTGCGTGGCACTTGATGATCGCCAGCCGCAGGCACAGCACCTGCCAGGCGAACTCTTCGCTGCCGAGCGCCGCCTCGCTCTTGCGCAGACTGCCGCGCTGGGCAAGGACCAGTTCGCCGAGCCGGCGCTGCTGCGATTGCGAGAATCCGGCCGCGTCCACGTGCGACAACAGGTAGGCGCTGTGGCGGTGATGGTCGTGGTGCGAAACCATCATGCCCATCTCGTGCAGCGCGGCGGCCCACTGCAGCTCGCGCCGCAATTCGCGCCGCTGCTCGCGCGGCAGGCCGTTGCCCGAGGGCGGCCGCAGCGAGGTGTAGAGCGCGTCGGCGACCGCGGCGACGCGCGCCGCATGCCCGGTGTCGACCAGAAAGCGGCGTTGCAGATCAAGCACCGACGCGTCGCGCATGTCGTGCGCCTGCGCCGGATCGCGCGTCGCTGCGCGGCGCTCGGCGAGGTCGAAGATCACCCCCTGGCGCAACGCGCCGCGCGCCGGATGCAGTACCT
Organism: uncultured Ideonella sp.; assembly: GCA_964628305.1. Taxonomy (GTDB): domain Bacteria; phylum Pseudomonadota; class Gammaproteobacteria; order Burkholderiales; family Burkholderiaceae_C; genus CAIKUF01. Next base: position 8,308 of record CAZVNC010000021.1, on the reverse strand, counting down.
CGATGCCGAAATGCGTCGCCAGGGTGTAGAGGATCGCGAGGCCGCCCGCGATCACCGCGCGCCGGTCATCGCGCAGGCCGGGCAGCGCGAGGCGGTCGATATGGCCGGCGGCGAGGCATTGGGAGATGCACCAGCGCAGGCCTTCGGGCGTGATGCGGCCGTCGGTGACGCCGCTCGCCGCGAGCAACTGCGAGACGGCGCTCGCCGTGCCGCTCGAGCCGAGCGCCTCGCGCCAATGTTTGGGGCCGAAAGGGCCGAGCGCTTCCTCGAATTCGGCGCCGGCGGCGATCTGCGCGCGCCGAAACGCGTCTTCCGTGAGCCGCCCGTCGGGGAAGCAGTTCATCGACAGGCTGACGCTGCCGACCTGGAACGACTCGGCGCGCTTGGGCGTGAGCCCGGTGCCGATGATCATCTCGGTCGAGCGCCCGCCGATGTCGACGACCAGCCGGCGCGTGTCCGATGGCTGCAACCTTGCGACGCCGGCGAAGATCAGGCGCGCCTCTTCGCGGCCCGAAATGACCTCGATCGGCTGGCCAAGCGCGCCTTGGGCGCGGGCGAGGAAGGCGTCGCGATTGCGCGCCTCGCGCAGCGTCTGCGTCGCCACCGCGCGCACCTGCGCCGGCACGTAGCCGGCCAGCCGGCGCGCGAAATACGCCAGGCAGGCTAGACCGCGCTGCGTTGTCTCCTCGGTGAGCACGCCATCGGCGTCAAGGCCGGCACCCAGGCGCACGGTCTCCTTCAGATACTCGATGCGCCGATAGCTGCCGCGCAGCGCGACGCCGATCTCGAGCCTGAAGCTGTTCGACCCGAGATCGACCGCCGCCAGATGATCGGGCCAGCGCGACGCCGGTGCAGCGGTTCGCTGTGGTGGCATGTCCATGCGCGAATTGTCATGACTTTTGCGCCGCGTCCGCGAGAGTGGCCCGGGGCTACCTAGAATCGGGAAACTCACACGCCAGAAAGGAGACCGCCATGTCCGGCGATGCGATCGACCTGTCGAGCGACGAAATCGACCGCCTGACACCGACCCGCGACTTCAGCAGGCGCGGCTTCATCGCGAAGACTGTCGGCGGCGGCTTTGCCGCCGCCGTGCTGCCGGTGTCGGCGCAGACGATCCGCACTCGCAGCGACGGCCTGATGGCGGGCGAGGTGACTATTCCCGCTGGCGACTTCAAGATGCCGGCCTACCGAGCGATGCCGGCCGGCAAGACCGGCTTGCCAGTCGTGCTCGTCGTCTCCGAGATCTTCGGCGTCCACGAGCACATTGCCGATGTCGCGCGGCGCTTCGCCCATCTCGGCTACCTTGCGATCGCGCCCGAGCTCTTCGTGCGCCAGGGCGACGCCCAGTCCTACGGCGAGATCGCGCGCCTGATCTCGGAAGTGATCGCCAAGGTGCCCGACGCGCAGGTGATGGGCGATCTGGATGCCTGCGTTGCCTGGGCCGGCGCGAACGGCGGCGACACAAAGCGCCTGGGCATCACCGGGTTCTGCTGGGGCGGACGCATTGCCTGGCTGTATGCGGCGCACAGCGCGAAGCTCAAAGCCGGCGTCGCGTGGTACGGCCGGCTGGTCGGCGAACCGAACGCGCTGCAGCCGAAGAATCCGATCGACCTCGTTGCCGGCCTGCAGGCACCGGTGCTTGGCCTTTATGGCGGTGCCGACGCCGGCATCCCGCTCGATACGGTCGACAAGATGAAGGCCGCGCTGGCCACCGGCAGCAAGGCGGCGCGCCAATCCGAGTTCGTCATCTTTCCCGATGCGCCGCATGCGTTTCATGCCGACTACCGGCCGAGCTTTCGCAAGGCGGCGGCCGAAGAGGGGTGGCAGCGCTGCGTCGCGTGGTTCAAGACCCACGGCGTCGCCTGAGAGCGGATCAACTGCGGTCCAAGTGCCGATTCATGCCCGGCGCCCGGCGCCGCGACCCGATGCCGTGCGCCGCTGATCGGCGCATCGACAGCGCCGAATGACGCTCCTCTACATCGTGCTCGCGACGCTCGCGGGCGGGCTGCTGTCGGTCGCGATCGCCGCCAGCCTGACGGTCGGGCTGCTCTCGCGGCTCGTGAAGAACCTCGTCAGCCTGTCGGCCGGGGTGCTGCTCGCGACCGCGCTGCTCAACATCCTGCCCGAGGCGTTCGAAAGCGGCGCCAGCCCGCAGAGCCTGTTCGCGACGCTGCTCGCCGGGCTGATGTTCTTCTTCCTCCTCGAGAAGGCCGAACTGTACCGTCACACCCACCACCACGAGGGCGACGGCCACTCCCATCATCACGCGTTCGATGCCCTGCAGGCCGGGCGCGGCGGCTGGAGCGTGCTGCTCGGCGACAGCATCCACAACTTCTGCGACGGCGTGATCATCGCCGCCGCCTTCCTGACCGACGTGCGGCTGGGCGTCGTCACGTCGCTTGCGATCATCGCGCACGAGATCCCGCAGGAGGTGGGCGACTACATCGTGCTCCTCAACGCCGGGCTGTCGCGCACCCGGGCGCTTGCGTACAACGCGCTGTCGGGCCTTTCGGCGGTGGTCGGCGGCGTGCTCGGCTACTTCGTCGTCGGCCGGTGGGAATCGCTCTTTCCGTACCTGCTCGTCGTCGCGGCGAGCAGCTTCATCTACGTCGCCGTTGCCGACCTGATCCCGCAACTGCAGCAGCGCATGTCGCTCGCCGACACCGCAGCCCAGCTGGCCTGGCTCGCGGCAGGGATGGCGATCATCGTGATCGTCGTGCGACTGGTGCACGGCGGCTGAGAAAATCCGAAGTTGACCCCCCGAATGAGGGGTCCGTATGCTTGACCCGGGGATCGGCCTGAAACATGCTTTCAAAGCCACTCACTTGGAGGATCCACCATGCGACCTCGTATTGCCGCACCTGCCTTGGTGCTTACGCTGCTGTTCGCGGGTTCGGCCAGCGCGAACCTGATCCAGAACGGGAGCTTCGAGGACGGCGACTTCTCGCCGCCGAGCAATCAGACGATGACGCTCGCGCCCGGCGCGACGGCTCTCGCCGGATGGCAGATCGTCAACGACTCGCTCGCCTGGATCGGCACCGGCAATCCCTGGGGGCTCACGGCTCAGGACGGCGACCGCTTCCTCGATCTTTCCGACTACTCCGCCGGCCCGCCATTCGGGGGCGTTCAGCAAAGCTTCGCATCCACCACCGGCTACGAATACACCGTCACCTTCCAGTTTGGCAGTTCCACGTTCTGGGGTCGGCCCGCGGCCCTGACCGTCAGCGCGGCCGGGCAATCAGAGACCTTCCAGAGTGAGCTGACCGGTGGCAACAACGATTGGGACGAGAAGTCGTTCGTGTTCGTCGCGATGGGCAGCACGACCACCTTGTCCTTCGTCGGTGCATCCGGCGTGGATTACATCGGACTCGACAACGTGGATGTCGCCGTCAGCGCGGTGCCCGAGCCGGCATCGGTCATGCTCATGTTGTCCGGCCTGGCCGCGCTCGGCCTTTCGCGCCGCAAGAGTTCGTAGCCGCGCTCGGCGTCGATACCGCTGCGAGGCGCAGCGCGACGGTGAGTCGTCGGCCAACGACCGCGAGCAAGGCAGGTCGCTGAGGGTCTGCGCCTCGCGCTCCGCCGCACGACTCCCCGTGCTTGATCGCTGAGGCCGCGAACCTCGGTCAGCGTACGACGAGCACCGGGATCGTCGAGTGCGTCAGCACCTTCTGCGTTTCGCTGCCGAGCAGCAGCGCGGTGACGCCGCGCCGGCCGTGGGAGGACATGACGATCAGATCGCAGGCGTTGTTCTTCGCGTGTTCGATGATCGCCTCCCACGGGTGGACGGCTTCGATCGTGTGCGCTTCGCAGGCGATCGCGGCGGCCTTGCACTCGGCGCGCACGGCGTTGACGCGATCCGCGGCGATGCGCTCCTGGGCGTCGAAGAACTCCTGCGGCGGGACCGGCTGCATCTCGGAGATCGCGCTGTAGGGGAAGGGTTCCTTCACGCTCAGCGTGTAAATCGATGCGCCTAGCGACTTGGCAAGGTTGATGGCGGCGGTGACCGCCTTTGCCGTGAGTTCGGAGCCGTCGGTCGGGACGAGGATGCGTGTGAACATGATGGGGACTCCTTCGGTGGGCGGGGATGCAGCGTTGCGCGTACAGAATGGAATAGTGCCGCGATTCGGATCATAAGGATTGATTTGCGTCACGTCGCGGCAAGCTGCCGACGCGCCGCGCCCGCCGGACGCTGCGTTCAGGCGCCGCGCGCCACCGGGCGCGCCGGATCGGCGCACCATTCGCTCCACGAGCCCGGGTAGAGCGCCGCGCCGGGCAGGCCCGCGGCCTGCATCGCGAGCAGGTTGTGGCAGGCGGTGACGCCCGAGCCGCAAAGGTGGACGCATTCGGCCGGCGCTGCACCGTCGCAGAGGGCGGAGAACTCTCGCGCAAGCTGCGCCGCCGGCTTGAAGTGCGCGCCGTCGGCTTCGAGGTTGTCCTTGAAGAATCGATTGCGGGTCCCCGGAATGTGGCCGGCGACCGGATCGAGCGGCTCGACGTCGCCGCGAAACCGCTCCGGCGCGCGGGCGTCGATCACCTGCGCGCTGCCGAGCGCGCCGGCCAGTCGCGCGGCGCCGATCGTCGGCATCGAGCCCGGCCGGCGCGGATACGCGGCGCGCGGGCTGGCAGTCGCCGGCTCGGCAGTCAGACTGCCGCCCGCCGCGAGCCAGGCGCCGATGCCGCCGTCGAGGACCCAGACGCGCGCGTGCCCGAGCCAGCGCAGCAGCCACCAGACGCGCGCGGCGTAGGCGCTGCCCTGGGCGTCCATCGCGACGACGCAGGTCTGTGGCCCGATGCCCCAGCGGCCGGCCGTCGCGGCAAACGCATCGCGCGCCGGCAGCGGATGACGACCGGTGAATGCGGGGCCCGGCGCGGCCTTCGGACCGGAGAGGTCACGGTCGAGATCGGCGTATTGCGCACCCGGCACGTGGCCTTGCTCGTGGGCGCGGCGGCCGGCCTGCGGGTCCGACAGATCGAAGCTCGCGTCAAGCAGCACGATGTCGGCGCCGGCGTCGATGGCCGACCTCAGCGCCGCCGCACTGACGAGCGGGCTCGCTGCAGCTTCGGCGGCGCGGTGTGCCTTGGAGGTTGGAGAGTGCTTCATGTCTCGACGTTCGTTCTCACGGCGCTGGCGGGTTCGACAGACTGGCGCAATCGCGTTGCGGCAATACCGGCGGCGACGATCAGCCCCATGCCGATCAGCGCGAGCGCCGTGAACGGGTCGTCGAAGAACAGGACGCCCAAGATGAACGACCAGCCGATGCCGAGGTACTGCAGGCTTGCGATGACGAGTGTAGGTCCGCTCGCATAAGCGCGCGTCATCAGCATCTGCGCCGTCGTCGCAAGCAATCCGACGGCAAGCAGCAGCGCGAGGCCGATCGCGCTGTGGCCGTGCATGCCGCCGGTCAGCGGCGTCGTCGCCGCGCCGGCGAGGATGCTGCCGAGCGAGAAGTAGAAGACGATCCGGAAGTCGGGCTCGCCTGCGCGGCCGAGGGCGGTCACCTGCAGATAGGCGGTCGCCGCGAGGACGCCCGAAAGCAACCCGGCGAGTCCGCCCCAGATCTGGTCGCGCGCGATCGCCGGTTGCAGCACGCAGGCGACGCCCGCGAAACCGACGAGCACGGTGAGGATCAGCCGCGGATCGACTCTCGAGCCGCCGAGCGCGATCGCGCCGCCGACCAGGAACAGCGCCATCCAGACCGAAGACATGTAGTTGAGCGTCACCGCCGTCGCAAGCGGCAGGTTTGCAATCGCGAAGAACCAGAGCAAGAGCGCGATGACGCCGGTCAGGCTGCGCCAGAAGTGCATGGCCGGCACCGCGGTCCGCAGCGTGCCGCGGCGCAGACGCGCGACGATGGCCATGGCAATGATGCCGACGATGCCGCGATAGAGGACGATCTCGCCCGGCGCGTAGCGTACCGCGGCCAGCTTGACGCAGGCGCCCATCATCGCGAACAGCAGCGACGACAGCACCATCAGCCCCGCTGGGGTGCGCAAGGCGGCTCTCACGCGCGGGGCGGTTCAGGCCGCGCCGGTCGAAGTCGACTCGCCCGGCGCATCCATCTTGCGCCGGTACCACTCGTGGAAGTGCTGCATGCCGTCTTCCATCGGCGACTGGTAGGGCCCGACCTCGTCATCGCCGCGTGCCAAGAGTGCGGCGCGGCCCTGATCCATGCGCAGCGCGATCTCGTCGTCCTCTTCACACGTCTCGAGGTAGGCGTCCTGCTGCGCCTGGACGTAGTCGCGCTCGAAGGCGGCGATCTCCTCTGGGTAGTAGAACTCGACGACGTTGGTCGTCTGCTGCGGGCCGTTTGCGTACAGCGTCGAGACGACAATTACGTTCGGATACCACTCGACCATCACGGTCGGGTACAGCGTCAGCCAGACGGCGCCGTGGGCCGGCGCTCGCCCCTGTTGATAGCGCAGCACTTCGGCCTGCCAGCGCTCGTAGACCGGGGAGCCGGCGCGGCCGAGCGCCTTGCCGAACGAGTTGGCGACGCCCACCGTCTGCACCGAGTGCGACGCGCCCATCTGCCAGCGCAGATCCTCGCAGCTGACGAAGTTGCCAAGCCCGGGATGGAACGGGCCGACGTGATAGTCCTCCAGATAGACCTCGATGAAGGTCTTCCAGTTGTAGGCACATTCGTGCACGTGGATGCGGTCCAGCACGTGGCCGCCGAAGTCGAAGCTCGCGCCGGTGTCGATGTTCGCGAGTTCGGCGCCGACGTCGAACGGGCCGGCATCGAAGACGAGCCCGTTCCACGTCTGCGTCGGGTAGTTGCGCAGGTTCAGGCAGGGGTCTTCGGCGAAGTGCGGCGCGCCGAGCAGCTTGCCGTGCAGGTCGTAGGTCCAGCGATGCAGCGGGCAGACGATGTTGCCGCCGGCGGCGCTGCGAACGCTGCCTCGACCGCGCAGGATGACCGCCTGGCGGTGCCGGCAGACGTTCGAAATCACTTCGACGCCGCTTTCCGTACGCACCAGCGCGCGGCCGTTACGCTCCTGCGCGAGCGCATAGTGGTTGCCGATCTCCGGCACCATCAGTTCGTGCCCGAGGTAGCGTGGCATGCGGGAGAAGATGCGCGCCTGTTCGCGCTCGAACACTGCGGCGTCGAAATAGGCCGATACCGGAAGTTGGGTGCGACTGCGATCCAGGGTGCCCGGCGCCAGGCTCAGGTCGGACATGGTCCCGCACGGCTCCTTTGTCAGTGCATCAAGCTCACCGCTGGGCATCCAGGCGATCGCTGGAGCGGCACGTCACGACCGGGCCCCTGCGGCAAGGGTCGGCGCCCCAGGTCCGGCCAGAGGCGGCATTCTACCTAGCGACGCGCGCACGGCATCGCAGCAGGGATGCGCTCGAGTGCGGGCTGACTACAATCACTGCTTTGCCAAGCAAGATGGCCAAGTCCTCCCACGCCTCGCCGAATCCGCCCGCGCCTGCCGCCCCAGCCAGCTACGAAGACGCCCTGATGGAGCTCGAGCGCCTGGTCGGCGCGATGGAAGGGGGGCAGATGGCGCTCGACAAGCTGATCGAGAGCTACAGCCGCGGCGCCGAGTTGCTCGCGTTCTGCCGCGGCCGGCTGGAGGCGGTCGAGACCCAGGTCAAGGTACTGGAAGAAGGGCAGCTCAAGCCCTGGATCGACGCATGAAGCTGGCCGATTTCGACGCCTGGATGCGCAGCGAACTCGAAGCGGTGGAGCGCACGCTCGAACGCTGGGTGCCGACCGATGCGCCGGCCGGGCTCGGCCTGGCGATGCGCTACGGCGTGCTCGACGGCGGCAAGCGCGTGCGTCCGCTGCTCGTGCTCGCCGCCGCGCAGGCGGTACACGGCAACCAGGATGCCGCGCTGCGGGCCGCGTGCGCGGTCGAGCTGATCCATGCCTACTCGCTCGTTCACGACGACATGCCGTGCATGGACAACGACACCCTGCGCCGCGGCAAGCCGACTGTCCACGTGCAGTACGGGCAAGCCCAGGCGATGCTCGCCGGCGACGCGATGCAGGCGCTCGCGTTCGAGGTGCTGACACCCGAGCACGGCGTGCCACCCGCATTGCAGGCGCGGCTTTGCGGGTTGCTCGCGCGTGCGGCAGGTCACGCCGGCATGGCGGGTGGGCAGGCGATCGACCTCGTCAGCATCGGCCGGCCGCTCGACGAAAGCACTTTGCGCGACATGCACCACCGCAAGACCGGCGCGCTGCTGCAGGCGAGCGTGCTGATGGGTGCCGCCTGCGGCACGACGACGGCCGCCGCGTGGCAGGCGTTGTCGGAGTACGGCGATGCGATCGGGCTCGCGTTCCAGGTGGTCGATGACATC
>CAZVNC010000020.1:0-13497 GCA_964628305.1 uncultured Ideonella sp. | reverse complement strand
TGGCCGCGAGCCTGGATCAGGGCAGCGAACACCCGCTGGCGGCGGCGATCGTCAGCGCGGCGCGCGACAAGGGCCTGCCGCTGGACAAGGCCGAACAGTTCGATTCGGCGTCGGGCATCGGCGTGCGCGGCACGGTGGGCGGCAAGGCGCTCGCGCTCGGCAACACCGCGCTGATGGACCAACTCGGGATCCGCGTGACGGCGTTGGCGGGCGAAGCCGAGGCACTGCGCGCGCGCGGCGCGAGCGTCATGCACCTCGCGGTCGATCAACGGCTGGCCGGCCTGCTTGCGGTGTCCGACCCGATCAAGGCCACGACGCCCGAGGCGCTGGCTTCGCTGAAGCGCGCCGGCCTGCGCGTCGTGATGGCCACTGGCGACGGCCTGACCACGGCGCGGTCGGTGGCGCAACGCCTGGGCATAGCCGAAGTGCACGGCGAGGTCAAGCCGGCCGACAAGCTGAAGCTGGTCGAGAGGCTGCAGTCCGAAGGCCGCATCGTCGCGATGGCCGGCGACGGCATCAACGACGCACCGGCGCTGGCGCGCGCCGATGTCGGCATCGCGATGGGCACCGGCACCGATGTCGCAATGAACAGCGCGCAGCTCACGCTCGTCAAGGGCGATCTGCGCGGCATCGCGACGGCGCGCGCCTTGTCCGAAGCCACCGTCGCCAACATGAAGCAGAACCTCGGCTTCGCCTTCGTCTACAACGCGCTCGGCGTGCCGCTCGCCGCCGGGGTGCTGTTCCCGTTCACCGGCTGGCTGCTGTCGCCGATGATCGCGGCACTCGCGATGAGCCTGAGTTCGGCCTCGGTGATCGGCAATGCGCTGCGGCTTCGCAACGCGGATCTGCGGTCGGATTGACCGGCCGCAAACTCGGCTTCGCACAGCCGGGTAATCCCGAGGCGCGCGCTACGCGGGTCGGCCGCGTAGCCGTGATACCCTGCCCGCGATTCGCCGCGTGCCCGGCAATGCGTTGCAGCGCCGCGGCATGACCCGCTCGAGAACAAGCCTGGAATCACCATGAGCAACGTGACCCGCCGTGAATTCAACCAGATGGCCGCCGCATCGGCCGTGGTCGGCACACTCGGCGCGCCGGCGCTCGTGCGCGCTCAGCCCAAGGCGTTGAAGGTCGGCGTGCTGCTGCCGCGCTCGGGCGTGCAGGCGTTCGTCGGCCAGTCGTGCCAGCTCGGCGCCGACATCGCGCCGGCGCTGATCCGCGAGATGTACGGCGTCGAGCTCGAGCTGATGAACGCCGACACCGAAACCAACGTCGAAGTCGCCCGCGCGCGCGCCGAGAAGCTGATCAACGACGGCGCGCAGGTGCTCGTCGGGCCGTTCGACTCGGGCGCCGCCTCGGCCATCGCGCAGGTTGCCGAGCAGCGCAAGGTGCCGTTCATCGTCAACATCGCGGCGGCGCCGCAGATCACCGAGCAGGGCTACAAGTACACGGTGCGCAATTTTCCGACCGCGGTCGATCTGATCCGCAACGGGCTCGGGTTGATGCGCGACATCTTCCAGTCCACGAGCACGGCGCCGCGCAGCGCGGTGTTCATGCACGTCAACGACACCTTCGGCACGTCGATGGGCAACGGCATCAAGGCGATCCTGCCGAAGCTCGACTACCTGCCGTTCAAGGTGGTCGAGACGATCGCCTACGACCCTGCAGCGCGCGACCTTTCGGTCGAGGTCGCGAAGGCGAAGGCCACCAACGCCGACTTCATCTTGCTCGTCAGCCGCCTGAACGACGCCATCCTGCTGGTGCGCGAACTGGTCAAGCAGCGCTGGTCGCCGCAGGGCATCATCAGCCCGGGCTCGCCCGGCATGTACGAGGCGCAGTTCTACAAGGCGCTCGGCAACAAGTACTCCGACTACGCGATCTCGAACGTCCCCTGGTACAACCCGAAGGCGGCGTTGACCAAGCGCGTCGAGGCGCAGTTCAAGAAGCAGTTCCCGAAGGAACAGTTGATGTTCCACGCCTTGAACGTGGGCTTCACCTTCGAGGCGATGATGGTCGCGGCGGACGCATTCAAGCGCGCCGGCAGCACCGAAGGCGCCGCGCTCAACGATGCGATCCACAAGACCGACATCGCCGAGCGCATGATGGTCGGCGGGCCGATCAAGTTCGACGCCAAGGGCCAGAACACGCAGATCGCCTCGGCCTGCATCCAGAACCGCAACGGCCTGCCGACGGTGGTGCTGCCCAAGGACGCGGCCCAGATGGCCCCGGTGTTCCCGGTGCCGGGCTGGCAGGCCCGGACCTGAGGTCGCGGTCTTCCGGTCTCGAAGCGGCTGATCGCCGGCGGAGTTGGCTGCGTGCCGATCGACGCGATCGTCAACATCGTCCTCAGCGGCCTGCTGACCGGTCTGGTCTATGGCCTGATGGCGCTCGGCCTGTCGGTGATCTACGGCGTCGTGCGCATCGTCAACTTCGCGCATGGCGAACTGATGACGCTGGCGATGTACGCGGCGGTGTTTGCGTTCGCGCTCGCCGGGGTCGATCCGCTGTGGATGCTGGTGCCGGTGGCGCTGGCGTTCTTCGGCATCGGCTACGCGCTGCAGCGCGTGATCGTCAACCCGTTCATCGATCGGCCCGAGCATTCGCAGTTCATCCTGCTGCTGGCGGTGGCACTGGTGCTGGTCAACGCCTTGCTGATCGCGTTCGGGCCTGACGCACGCACCGTGCAGGTCGGCTACGCGCTCGATTCGTACCAGATCGGCCCGCTGCTGGTCGACAAGGTGCGCGTGATCTGCGCGGCGGTCGCGCTCGTCGCCTGCGCGCTGCTGTTCGCGATCTTCCGCTACACCGCGTTCGGCAAGGCGATCCGCGCCTGCGCCGACAACCTGCTCGGCGCGCAGGTGGTGGGTCTCGACGTCAAGCACCTCTATGCGCTGACCTTCGGCCTCGGCACCGCCTGCGTCGGCGTCGCCGGCTGCCTGCTCACACTGCTGGTCGACGTGACGCCGGTTTCCGGGCCGGCCTACACACTGCTCGCGTTCGTGATCGTCATCATCGGCGGGCTCGGCTCGATGGTCGGCGCGCTCGCCGGCGGGGTGCTGATCGGCGTCTCGGAGTCGGTCGCCGGACTGCTGATCACGCCATCGGCCAAGAGCATGATCTCGTTCGCGCTCCTGATCCTGGTGCTCGCGTTCAGGCCGCAGGGCCTGTTCAAGAAGTAGATGGATCGCGCCCGCATCGGCTTGCTGGTGCTGCTCGCGCTGCTGCTGGTCGTGCCGCTCGCGCTCGACCGCTATCTGCTTTCGGTGCTGATCCTGATCCTGTACTTCGCCTTCGTCGGGCAGGCATGGAACATCGTGATGGGCTTGTGCGGCCAGTTGTCGCTTGGGCACGCGCTGTTCGTCGGCCTGGGTGCCTACACCGCGGCGGCGTTGTACCAGCACTTCGGCGTGATTCCCTGGCTCGGCATGGTCGCGGCCGTGGCCGTCTGCGTCGCCGCGGCGTCGTTGATCGGCTGGCTCGCGTTTCGCTTCGGCATCGGCGGCACCTATTTCGCGCTGCTGACGATCGCTTTCGCCGAGTTCACACGCATCGGCTTCGACCATTTCGACTGGGTCGGCGGCTCGGGCGGCTTCTTCCTGAAGGTCGTGCAGCAGGATCACGTCGACCTGCTGCACCTGCGCGGCCATCCGCTGATGTTCTATTACCTCGCGCTGGCGCTGGCTGTGGGCGGGTTCGTGCTGTCGGCGCAGTTGCTGCGCGGCCGGTTGGGCTTTTATTTCCGCGCGATCCGCGACAACGAAGAGGCCGCACGCGCCGCCGGTGTCGACACCTTCCGCTACAAGATGTACGCGCTGCAGATCTCGGCCGGCATGACCGGGCTGGCCGGCGTGTTCTTCGCGTTCTACTACAACAGCCTCTTTCCGGAACAGATCTTCAACATGGGCCGCTCGATCGAGATCATCCTGGCGCCGATCATCGGCGGCGTCGGCACGCTGTTCGGGCCGATCCTCGGCGCTGCCGTGCTCACCGTGCTGTCCGAAAGCATCAACGAACTGCTGGCGTTGTCGGGCTACGAGATTGCGGGCGCCAAGCAGATCCTGTACGGCATCGCGCTCGGTCTCGCGATCATGTTCATGCCGCACGGCATCTGGCCGGCGGTCGCGAATCGGCTCGGGTTCCGGCGCCCGGCAGCGCCCGACGAAGATGCCGATGCCTGAAGCGTTCGCAGCCGGCACCGCGGCGGCCGCGCCGTTGCTCGACGTGGTCGAAGTGTCGAAGAGCTTTCGCGGCCTGAAGGCGGTCTCGCGCGCCTCGCTCGCGGTCTCGCAGGGCGAGATCGTCGCGCTGATCGGACCCAACGGCGCCGGCAAGACGACGCTGTTCAACCTCGTGGCCGGCGCGCTCGCGCCCGACGAAGGGCGGATCCGGTTCCGCGGCAGCGACATCGCCGGCCGGCGCCCCGATCTCGTCTGCGAGGCGGGGATCGGCCGCACCTTCCAGATCGTCAAGCCGTTCGCCGACATGACGGTGCTGGAGAACGCGATGGTCGGCGGCTTTCGCGGCACATCCGACCGCGCGCAGGCGCGCTCGCGCGCCGCGCGCGCGCTGCGCTGGCTCGACATGTGGCCGCTGCGCGACCGGCCGGCCTCGGCGCTCACGTTGCCGGATCGCAAGCGGCTCGAAGTCGCGCGCGCGCTCGCCACCGAACCGACCCTGCTGCTGCTCGACGAGGTGATGGCCGGACTGCGGCCGACCGAGACCGATCAGATGGTCGCCGCTTTCAAGCGGCTTGCCTTGGAGCAGGGCGTCACCATCCTGCTGATCGAGCACGTGATGCGCGCGGTGATGGCGCTCGCCGGGCGCGTCTACGTGCTGCACCACGGCGAGATCATCGCGTCGGGCACGCCGCAGCAAGTCACCACCGACGCGCGTGTGCTCGAGAGCTACCTGGGCCCAGGCGGCCACTGACATGCTCGAGATCCGCGACCTGTCGGTGTTCTACGGCGATGCGCAGGCGCTCGACGGCGTGAGCCTTTCGGTCGGCGACGGGCAGGTGGTGGCGCTGGTCGGTGCGAACGGCGCCGGCAAGACCTCGCTGATTCGCACCGTGGCCGGCATCCTGAAGCCGCGCGCCGGGTCGATCCGCTTCGACGGCCGCGAGATCGGCGGTCTCGACAGTCACCATGTGTGCAACCTCGGCGTCGGCCAGGTCGCCGAGGGCCGGCAGGTGTTCCCGTCGCTGAGCGTGCTGGAGAACCTGCAGGTCGGTGCGATGCTGCCGCGCGCGCGTGCTCACGCTGCGGCGGCGCTCGATCGCGTGTTCGCGATGTTCCCCCGGCTGAAGGAGCGCGCGGCCCAGGCCGCCGGCACCCTGTCGGGCGGCGAGCAGCAGATGCTCGCGATCGGCCGCTGCCTGATGGGTGCGCCGCGCATGATCATGTTCGACGAACCCTCGCTCGGCTTGTCGCCGGCGCTGGTCGGCGAGGTGTTTCGCGTCGTCCGCGAACTGCACGCGCAGGGACTGACGATCCTGCTCGTCGAGCAGAACGTCGCCGCGTCGCTGCAGATCGCCGACCGTGCCTGCGTGCTCGAGAACGGCCGCATCGTGCTGGAAGGAACCGGCGCTTCGTTGCTCGACGACCCGCGGGTTCGGGAAGCGTATCTCGGCCTGTGACGAGGTCACCCGCGGTCCGCCACCCGGCGGCATGCCGCCCGCGGGGGATGGAGAGTCAGCTGATCGGCGCGATGCCGCGCCGCTCGCGCATTGCGCGGCCGATTCGCTCGAGCGCATCATCGGTCAGCAATCGCGCGGCCATCGGCAGCAGTTCCTTTTCCTCGCGCTCGATGTGGCGCTCGTAGAGCGTGATCATCGGCTCGATGTCCTGCGACTCGAGCGTTGCAGCGGCGCCGGCGGCGATCGCCTCGAGCTTGGCGCGCACATGGCGCCAGTTCGCTTCGAGCGCGCGGTGATCCGCGGTCAGCGCGCCGACGATGTCGTGCAGGCAGACCGCATCCGAACCGGCCATCGACTCGATCAGCGCCGGGAAGAGGTCGGTCTCCTCATCGGCGTGGTGATCCCTCGCCGCGGTGTCGAAGTAGCGCAGCACGGCCGCTGCCGCGCTGCGCGCGGCCTCGTCGGCGCCGTGTTGCGCGAGGTGCGGCACGAGCCGGTGCAAGGTGGCGCATTGATTGCGGACGCGCTCATGACAGGCGGCCAGCATCTCCAGCGGTACCTCGAAACTTGCCCCGGAGGCGGATTGGCCGGGTGGGCTGATCTTCATCGCTGCCTCCTCCCGTGGCTCCAGGCTCGCGCGACTCGCGCCGGCACGCTCAGGCTTGCGCCTTGGCGGCAACCGCGCGGCGCGCGACGGACGCTCGCGGCGCCGGCTTGACGCCGCGCACCGGTACGAGGCGCGACACCGGCGAAACCTGCGGCGCCGGGCCGGCGATGTCGGCGAGCGTGACGCCGTCGAGCACCTTGAAGTAAGCCTGCATCGCCGCGTCGAAGACGCGCTTCAGGCGGCAGGTCGGCGACAACAGGCAGGCGTTCGTGCCCTCGTCGAAGCACTCGACGATCCGGAAGTCGGTCTCGGTGCGGCGCACGATCTCGCCGACGACGATCTGCGCCGGCTCCTTCAGCAGGCGCATGCCGCCGCCTCGTCCGCGCGTCGTCTCGATCACGCCCTGGCGCGCAAGGTCGTTGACGATCTTCATCAAGTGGTTCTTCGACAGATGGTGGTGCTCGGCGAGTTCGGCGATCGTCACCAGCCGATCCGGATTCGCGGCGCAGAACATCAGCACGCGCAGGGTGTAATCGGTGTAGTCGGTGAGTCGCATGAGTGCCCCAAAAGCTGTGCGAAGAATGTTGCTTTAATGACGGCATCGTCTTAACATGCGTGCATTCTACATCTTATAATTTCCGGCGTGTGAATCTGTCCGTGCTGCGCCACGCAGTCTTCGAACTCATGAGCCAAGAACAACCCGCCGCGCCGATCGCCCCGCCTGCGCCAACGCCGGCTGCGGCGCAGGCCGGCCAGCCGCGCGGCCTGCCTCTGCTGCGCCTTGCGTTCCGGCCCTTCTACATCGGCGCGGCAGCCTTCGCCTGCCTCGCTGTGCCGCTGTGGCTGGCCGCCTTCTTCGGGCATCTGACACTAAACGCGAAAATCGATCCGCTGCTATGGCACGCGCACGAGATGCTGTTCGGCTTCGCCGCCGCCGTCATCATGGGCTTCCTGCTGACGGCGGGCAAGGCGTGGACCGGCCTCGCAACGCCGCGCGGGGCCTATCTCGGCGCGCTCGCCGGCTTGTGGCTCGCGGCGCGGATCGCAGCGCTTGCCGCGCCGTACGCGGTCTATGCGGTGCTCGACGTGCTGCTGCTGCCGGCGGTTGCCGCGGTGCTGCTCGACGTGCTGCTGCGCGCGGGCAACAAGCGCAACCTGCCGCTCGCCGCGATCCTGGCGCTGCTCGCGCTCGCCAACCTGTGCTTTCACCTCGCGGTGCTCGGCGTCGTCGATCTGCAGCCGATGCGCGCGCTGTTTGCCGCGCTAGCCCTGATCGTGATGATCGAATGCGTGATGGCCGGCCGCGTGCTGCCGTTCTTCACGATGAGCGCGACGCCCGGCCTGAAGCTCGACGAAAAGCCGTGGGTCGTCAAGGCGACGCTCGCGACGAGCGCGATCGCGCTCGTGCTGTGGGTGTTCGCTCCCGCCGGGCCGATCACCGCGCTTGCCTTCGCGCTCGCCGCGGCCTGCCATTTGCTGCGGCAGTGGAGCTGGCAGCCGTGGGTCACGCGCGGCAGGCCCATCCTGTGGATCCTGCACGCGGCCTACCTGTGGTTGCCGATCGGCTTCGTGCTGCTCGCACTGGCGCAGTTCGGCTGGGTCATCGAGTCGATCGGTGTGCACGCGCTCGCAGTCGGCGCAACCGGCGGGCTCATCATCGGCATGATCACGCGCACCGCGCGCGGCCACACCGGCAGGCCGCTGAAGGTCAACGCCGTCGAGGTGAGCGCCTACAGCCTGGTGATGGGCGCCGCGGTGGCTCGTGTGCTGCTGCCGATCGTCGCTCCGCAGTGGTTCGTCGTGTCACTCTGGATCGCGGCGATCGCGTGGAGCCTCGCGTTTCTGCTCTACCTCGCTGTCTACGCGCCGTGGCTGATGCGCACCCGGCTCGACGGCAAAGACGGCTGACGGCGCAGCGTTCGAAAGCCGCCCGCCGCGCAAATTTCCAGCAGACCAATTCTCGCCCCTCCGGACGCCTCCCCATCCCTCAACCTGCCTGCAGAAAGGCCGATCCATGTCCACCACCATCGCCACGACCATTCACGTCCAGCAGATCCCGCCGCGCGAGCGCCACGCGCAGATCTTCGCGTCGTTCGACGCGCTTGCCGTCGGTCACGCGCTCCAGATCGTCAACGACCACGATCCGCGTCCGCTGCGCTTCCAGTTCGACGACCGCACGCCGGGCCAGTTCGACTGGAGCTATGTCGAATCCGGCCCCGAGACCTGGCGCGTGAACATCAAGCGCACGGCGACGAAGGAAGCGGCGGCAAACAGCAGCTCGTGCTGCTCGGGCGGCGCCTGCGGCGGCTAAGCCCAGATTCGGCAGTCGACCGCTTTCGTCCGCTGGCTATACCGCATGAACACTGACGCTTGCGGCCACGACCGCCTCCACCGCTTGGTTGAGAGCGCTACGCACGCGATCGAGCCGCGCTACAGCGCGCTCGGGCGCGTCCAACCGCCGAATCCAGGCTGAACGTCGGTTTCGGGTCAGAGGCCGAGCGTCAGGCGCGCGGCCTCCGACATGTGATAACGCGTCCACGGCGGGTCGAACACCATGTCGACGTTGCACTCGGCGACACGCGGCAGCGCGTGCACCTTCTCGGCAACCTCGTTGGCGATCGCCTCGCCCATGCCGCAGCCGGGCGCGGTGAGCGTCATCTTGATCGACACCTTCACGTGCTCGTCGTC
Source organism: uncultured Ideonella sp. (assembly GCA_964628305.1). Taxonomy (GTDB): domain Bacteria; phylum Pseudomonadota; class Gammaproteobacteria; order Burkholderiales; family Burkholderiaceae_C; genus CAIKUF01. Next base: position 4,570 of record CAZVNC010000020.1, on the reverse strand, counting down.
GATCGGGATCACGTCGCAGACGTAGATCAGACCGAGCTCGACGATATTGACCGGTATCTCCGGGTCGTAGCAGGTCCTGAGCGTTTCCCAGACCAGGCCTTTCACGTCGTCGAGCGCGATGTCGGCGTGTGCCTCGATGGCAACGGGAACCGGTTTGCCTATCGCGTCGGCGTCGCGCCCGGCGAGCCGCACCAGTTGGCCCTCGACGTGCAACGTGAAGTTGCTGCCGAGCGCCTGCGTGATCTCGGCGCTGGTGCCGGCAGGCAACTCCATCGGCGTGCCGTCGGGCACGCGTTCGACCTGCACGGGCCGGTTGGTGACGACGGGTTCGCGCCAGGATTTCATGGTGCCTCGGTCTCGGTGCTGACCGCGCCGCTTTCGGGCGCGTCGTTCAATGCATGCATCAACGCGTGCCAACCGAGCAGCGCGCATTTGATGCGGCTCGGGTAGCGGCGCACGCCGGCCAGGCTCACAAGCTTGCCCAGATGCGCCTCTTCGGGATCGAGTTGCCCGGTCAGCACCGCGCGAAAGCGCTGCTGCATGTCCTGTGCCGCGGCGACTTCGGCACCGCGCACCGCCTCCGTCATCATCGACGCCGAGGCGATGCAGATCGCGCAGCCGTGGCCGCTGAAGCGGATGTCGGAGAGCTTGCCTTCCTTCAGATCGAGCTCGACAGCGAGCGTGTCGCCGCACTGCGGGTTGTGGCCGCGCGCCTTGTGGGTGGGCGCCGCAAGGCTGCCGAAATTGCGCGGCGCGCGCTTGTGTTCGACGACGATCTCCTGGTAGAGATCGTTCTCGGCAGCCATCGCCTGCGGACGGGCGGCGTTCATTGCAGCCCCCAACGGTGCTTCGCACCGGTCCCCCCGAGGGGGAGCGCGCCCGTCTTCGGACGGCCGAACGACGGGCTCATCGCAGCACCTCGAGCGCGCGCGCGACGCCGGCGGCGAGCCGCTCGACCTCGTCGTGCGTGTTATAGACCGCGAACGACGCCCGCGTCGTCGGACCGAGGCCGAGGTGATCGAGCAGCGGCTGCGCACAGTGATGCCCGGTGCGCACCGCGATGCCCTGCTCGTCGAGCAGCGTGCCGAGGTCGTGCGGATGGACGTCGCCGGTGACGAAGGAGACGATCGCCGACGTGTCCGCGTGCGGCGAGAGCACCGTCACGCCGTCGAGCGCGGCCAGGCTCTTCACCGCATGCGCGCGCAGCGTCGTCACATGCTCGTCGACCGCGGCGCGGCCGAGCCCATCGATGAAGCTCGCCGCCGCCGCCATGCCGACCGCGCCGCCGACGTTGGGCGTGCCGCCTTCGAGCCGCGCCGGCAGGCCGGCGAACTCGGCGCGCTCGAGGGTCACCCACTCGACCATGTCGCCGCCCAGGCGCAGCGGCACGAGTTGCTCGAGCGCGGCGCGCCGCCCGGCGAGCGCGCCGATGCCCATCGGGCCGTACATCTTGTGGCCGGAGAACGCGATGAAGTCGCACTCGAGCGCGGACAGGTCGGGTACCTCGTGGCTCACCGCCTGCGCCGCATCGAGCACGGTCAGTGCGCCGGCCCGCTTGGCGAGCGCGAGCATCGCCTCGAACGGCGGGCGCTCGCCGGTCGCGTTGGCGCACGCGGTGACGGCGAAGACGCGCGTGCGCGAGCCGAGCAGCTTTTCGAGATCGCCGATGTGCAGGCGGCCCTCGGCGTCGGGCATCAGGACGCGCAACGTCGCACCGCTGCGCTTCGCGGCGAACTGCCAGGGAACCAGATTGGCGTGGTGTTCGAGGCCGCTGACGATGATTTCGTCGCCCGCCTTCAGCACCGCCGCTTCGTGGCCGGCAAGCGACAGGCCCTGGGCGATCGTGTTCAACGCCTCGGTCGTCCCCGACGTGAAGACGAGTTCGTGCTGCGCACCGGCGCCGATGTACTTCTTGAGGCGTTCGCGCGCGGCCTCGAAATCGTCCGTCGCGCGCTGGCTCAGGGTGTGGACGCCACGATGGATATTGGCGCGGTCGCGCGACTCGAACTCGCGCATCGCAGACATCACCGCAAGCGGCACCTGCGTCGTCGCTGCGTTATCGAGATAGGCGAGCGGCGCGCCATTGATGCTCTGCGCGAGCACCGGAAAGCTGTCGGTGAGAGCGGCAAGCGGCAGACGTTCACCCATGGGAAAGCTCCTGCGCCGGCTTGGGCGCCAGTTCGCGCGCCGACGCGGCGAGGTGGTCGGCGACCGCGCGCTCGAGCAGCGCCTCGACGCCGAGCGACTCGAGCAGTTCCGGGTCGTCGAGGCCGCGCGCCAGAACGGCGTGCGCCATGCCGTGCACGATCATCGCCCGCGCGTCGCGTTCCTCGATCCCGCGCTGGCAGGCGTAGAAGATTGCCTCCTCGGGCATCGCGCCCCAGGTCGCGCCGTGCGCCGCCTGCACCTTGTCGTGATGGATTTCCAGGTGCGGGCGCAGCACGATCTTCGGTTGCCCCCCGGTCGGGATGCCGACGAGCTTCTGGCGCAACGACGCCTCGTCGGCGCCGGGCGCGATACGGCTGTGGGCATTGACGACGATGCGCGCGCCGGCGCCGGCCAGCGCAAGCGCTTCGACACTGCTCTGCGACGCTGCGCCGACATGCGCAACGCGCACCTGCTGCTCGAGCGCCGCCTTGGCGGCAAACAGCACCGCGGCGCTGCGCGCCTCGGCCTTCGCGCCCTGCAGTTCGACGACCGTGCGCTGCAGGTGGTAGTGGCTGCCCGACGCGATCGTCGCCTGCTCGTAGCGCGCCGCGGCGGCAAGCCGGGCGTCAATGTGATGCACGATGCGATCTCCGGCGCCGGGCGCAACAACGCGCAGATGCTGCAGCGTTGCGCCCTGCTCGAGGTGCACGTGCACCTGCATGTTCTGCACCAGGTCCCGCTCGCATGCCGCGCCGTGTTCGTCACTCGCTGCCATGCGTTCATGCGACTCGACGAGCACGCACTGCACGCCGGCCGCCACTTCGATCACGAGCAGCGGCGCCTCGACGGCGCTGCGCGGCTGGCGGCGCAATTGGAGCCAGACCGATTCGGGTTGCCGTGCCGCGCCGGCATCGCCGCCGATGCGCACCCGAAGCCCCTGGCGGCACAACGCGCGATGCGCCCAGGCGAGCGGCGCCGCATCGTCGGCGTCGACACCGTCGCCGGGCTGCGCCAGACCGGCGAACAGTTCGGCGCGCTGATCGGGATCGGCCGCGTCGAGCCAGCGCGCCTCCACGCGCCCCGGCGGCTTGTGGCCGAGCGGATGCAGCGTCCAGCCGGCGCCGGCGAGCGGCGAAGCGGTGCACTCCTGCTCGGATCCGGAATCGACGACCTCGCCGAGCCAGACCTCGGCCGCGGGCGGCGGCAGGTGGCGGAAGTCCTCCGCGTTGCGCGCGATCCAGCCCAGCCTGGCGATCCGCTCGCGGGCGAAAAGTGCATCGGCACGTGCGCTGTCCATCGTCGTCAGGCCTTCACAATCGTGGTGGCGGCAGCCATTCAGGCCACCGCCGGTTCGCCGGCGCGCGCAAAGCCGGTGCGCGCGATGTCGTGCGCGAGCGAGAGGCCGCCGGTCTCGGCGATGCAGCCCTCGTGCAGACGCAGCACGGCGTCGGGCGCGAGCGACTCGATCATCTGCAGATAGTGCGAGACGACGACGAACGCCGTACCCTTCCCGCGCAGTTCCTGGACCAGCGCGACGACCGCGCGCACACCGTCGATGTCCATGCCGGAGTCGATCTCGTCGAGCACCGCCAACCGCGGCTCGAGCAGCGCCAACTGCATCAGTTCGTTGCGCTTGCGCTCGCCGCCCGAGAAGCCGTCGTTCACCGGCCGATTGAGCATCGCCTCGGGCAGCCCGAGGCGCTTGGCGGCGTCGCGCGCCCCGCCGAGGAAGTCGAACGCGTCGAGCGCCGTTTCACCGCGCGATTCGCGCACCGCGTTGACGGCGCTGCGGATGAACAGGTTGTTCTTCACGCCCGGAATGTCGGGCGGCGACTGGAACGACAGGAAGAAGCCGGCGCGCGCGCGTTGCTGCGCGTTCATCGCGAGCAGGTCCTTGCCGTCGAAGCGCACCGCGCCGCCCATCACCTGGTAGCGCGGATGGCCGGCCAGGGTCAGGCCGAGCGTGCTCTTGCCGCTGCCGTTGGCGCCCATCAACACGAACAGCGCACCGGCCGGTACGTCGAGCGACACCGACTTCAGCACGGTGTGCTCGCCGACATCGACGCGCAGGTCGTGCACCTGCAGCAAGGGATCAGTGGTCTTCATCGTTGGTCCTGGTTCGTCAACTCGGGCGGCGTTCAGCCGACGGCGCCTTCCAGCGATACGGCGAGCAGCGCTTTCGCCTCGAGCGCGAACTCCATCGGCAGCTCCTCGAGCACCGATTGGCAAAAACCGCCGACGATCAGCGCGGTCGCCTCTTCGGGGTCGATGCCGCGCGCCTGGCAGTAGAAGAGCCGCTCCTCGGAGATGCGGGTCGTCGTCGCCTCGTGCTCGACGACGGCGTCGTCGCGCGCCGCCTCGACATACGGGAAGGTGTGGGCGCCGCAATGCGAGCCGATCAGCAGCGAATCGCACTGCGTGT
>CAZVNC010000019.1:0-13576 GCA_964628305.1 uncultured Ideonella sp. | reverse complement strand
CCCGACGCGAGCGATATCTCGGTCAGCTATTCGGGCGAGATCGCGTTCATCCAGACGTCGGGCGGCACAAACTACTGGACCGGGACTTCGTATGTGAGCCCGGAAGTCGACAATGGCCCGGGCACTCCGGACATCATTGCGCTGTCGTCGGCGACGACGAAGACGCTGACCTTCTCGGCGCCGGTCGACAACCTGTTCTTCGCCGTCGTCAGCCTGAACGGGAACGGGTACTCGTTCAACGAGGACTTCGAGATCCTCAGCTTCGGATGCGGCTATTGGGGCTGCGGCACGCTGACGAAGAACGTCGTTGGTCCCGAGTACCAACTGATCGGCAGCGGCGAACCCCACGGCGTGATCCGCTTCAACCGCGCGGTGAGCTCGATCACCTGGAGCAGCCTGACCAACGAGAACTGGAACGGCTTCACGGTCGGCACCTACGGCGCCGCGCCGCCGATTCCCGAGCCCTCGACCTATGCGCTGATGTCACTCGGCCTCGCGGCGCTAGGCGTCGCAACGCGTCGTCGCCAGCAAGGCTAGGCCGGCGTCCTGGCTTGGGATGCGGCATCGCAGGGGCGCTTCGGCGCCCCTGCTTCATTGGTGCGCGCGGTTCGTGCGGTGGAGCACGCACCGTCGACGGTCAGAAGGTGCTATTTCGAGCAGGACTTTGCGCGCGAACGGCGCGCCGAAGTCGCCGCCATATCGGTCATCGCGCGCGCACTCGCGCATGCACTCATGGTCGTGCAAGAGTAGGATTTCGGCTCCTTCACCAAGGAGACATCATGAAAGCCTACGCAAAGCATGTCCTGCTCGCGGTGGTCGCGTTCATCGCGGTGGGGATCGTTCCGCTGAACCTGGCGAATGCCGACGAGACCTGCAATTCGCCCTACATGACAGGCCTGATCAAGGGCCAGGAGCAGTTTCTGCATGTCTGGACGCTCGGCGTCAAGGGCATGGGCGACGGCTCGGACAAGCTCGTCACGGTCGATGTCCGGCCCGGCAGCAAGACCTTCGGCACGGTGATTCATTCGGTTTCGGTCGGCGGGCGCGGCGAGGCGCACCACATGGGCTTCACCGACGACCGCAAGTACCTTTGGTCGGGGCGTCTCGACGACAACAAGATCTTCGTCTTCGACGTCGGCACCGATCCGAGCAAGCCCAAGCTCGTCAACACGATCAGCACCTTCGAGAGCAAGACCGGCTTCGTCGGCCCGCACACCTTCTATGCGCTGCCTGGGCGGATGATGGTGCAAGGCCTGTCGAACTCGAAGGATCATGGCGGCGTCACCGGCATCGCGATCTACAACAACAAGGGCGGCTTCGTGTCGGCGCATCCGATGCCGGTCGGCATGAAGGAGATCGGCGGCGGCGACGGCTACGGCTATGACATCGGGATCAACCCGCAGAAGAACGCGATGCTCACGTCGAGTTTCACCGGCTGGACCAACTACATGATGGACCTCGGTACGCTGGTGAAGGACGCGAACGCGATGAAGAACTTCGGCAACACGATGGTGATGTGGGACCTGAAGGCGATGAAGCCGACCAAGGTGTTCGACGTGCCCGGCGCGCCGCTCGAGATCCGCTGGTCGCTCGCCGACGGCGAGAACTGGGCGATCACGGCGACCGCGCTCACCTCCAAGCTGTGGCTCGTGAAGCAGGACGCGGCGGGCCAGTGGCAGGCGAAGGACGTGGCGACGATCGGAGACCCAGCCAAGATTCCGCTGCCGGTCGACATCTCGATCCGCGCCGACGGCAAGGGCCTGTGGGTCAATACCTTCATGGACGGCACGACGCGCTACTTCGACCTCAGCAACCCCGAGGCGCCGAAGCAGACCTACGAGAAGGTGACCGGAAAGCAGGTCAACATGGTGTCGCAGAGCTGGGACGGCAAGCGCGTCTACATCACGACCTCGCTGCTCGCCAACTGGGACAAGAAGGGCGACGACAACGAGCAGTTCCTGAAGGGCTACGACTGGGACGGCAAGGAGTTGAAGGAAGTGTTTGCCGTCGACTTCAACAAGCTCGGGCTCGGCCGCGCGCACCACATGAAGTTCACGGCCAAATCGAGCGCGACGGCAGCGGTCGAAGGCGCCGCGGTGCAAGTCGCGGCGACGGCGCGTTGACGCGCTGGTGCGCTGCGCTGGCACTGGCGCTCGCGCTGTCGGGCGCGGGGCAGACGGCGCAGGCGCAGCCCGCGGTGCGGCCGCCGGTGCAGGATTTCGTCGCCCCCGCGCCGGGCAGCTACGGGCTGCCGGTGATCCAGGAGGGCGCCGACGGCTGGGTCCTCGAACGCAACTGGCTGCCGCGCCGGCTGGCGCGCTACACGCACGGCGCGATCACGCTGCTCTCGTTCGTCTACACCTACTGCAGCGACCCGATCGGCTGTCCGCTGGCGTACGCCACCTTCGACAGCGTGAAGCGCGACGTGCTCGCCGATCCGATGCTGCGCGGCAGGGTGCGGCTGGTGAGCCTTTCGTTCGACCCGTCGAACGACACCCCTGCTGCGATGCAGGCGTACGGCGGCGCGAACGCGCGGGATGGCCGGGTGCCATGGTTCTTCCTGACCACCTACTCGACGGCCTTCCTCGCGCCGATCCTGGACGGCTTCGGCCAGGATGTCGAGGTCGAGCGCGACGCCGGCGGCAAGCCGACGCGGATGCGCGCGCACATGCTCAAGGTCTTCCTGCTCGATGCGCGCGGCCGGGTGCGCGAGATCTACAGCGCCGCGTTCCTGCAACCGCAGGTCATCGTCAACGACATCAAGACGCTGGCCCTGGAGTCACGCGCCGCGGCTTTGTCGACGGCGCAAGCAGGATCGCGATGACGCTGCGCCGCAGCGCGACGATCTGGCTTGCGGTCACTGCGGCGGCTGCGTTACAGGCTTGTACCCCGGCGCCGTCCGGCGCCGACGACGCCTTCGGTCTGCCGCCGCTCATGCTGCCTGCGGGCGTGGTGCGCGACCCGGCGCACGTCGAGCTCGGCCGCAAGCTGTTCTTCGACCGTCGCCTGTCGTTCAACGGCGTGATGTCGTGCGCGATGTGCCACGTGCCCGAAGAGGGATTCACGTCGAATGCGTCGAAGACGGCGGTCGGCATCGAGGGCAGGAGCTTGCGGCGCAACACGCCGACCTTGCTCAATGTCGCGTGGCAAGGCTTGCTCTTTCACGATGGGCGCGAGATCTCGCTCGCCACCCAGGCGTGGATGCCGCTGCTGCATCCGGACGAGATGGCGAATCCGTCAGTCGGCTTCGTGCTGCAGCGCATCCGCTCGCTGACCGACTACGACGGCCTGTTCGAGCGTGCCTTCGGCGGTGCCGGGCCGGGGATGGAGACGCTCGGTGCGGCGCTCGCCGCGTTCGAGTCGACGCTGGTCGCGGCCGACTCGCGCTTCGATCGCTGGCGCTATGGCGGCGACGCGGCGACGCTGACTGGGCAGGAGCAGGCCGGCTTTCGGATCTTCACCGGCAAGGGGCGCTGCAGCGGCTGCCACGAGGTCGGCGACAAGGGCGCACTGTTTGCCGACGGCGGGTTTCACGTCACCGGCGCCGGTCACTTCGAGACGGCAGGCGGTGCGATCGTCGTGCCGCTCGCACCCGGCGTGCAGACCGTGCTGCAGGGCAACCATCTGGCCGGGTTTGCCGAGACCGTGACGCCCGACCTGGGCCGCTTCGAGATCACGCTCGACCCCGCCGACCGGTTCGCCTTCAAGACACCGACCCTGCGCAACGTCGCCCGCACCGCGCCCTACATGCACGACGGGTCGCTGCCCACGCTCGAAGCGGTGGTCGACTTCTACGACCGCGGCGGCGGCGATCTGGGCGAGAAGGATGCACGCATCGCACCGCTTGGGCTATCGGCGGACGAGAAGAAGGCGCTCGCCGCCTTCCTGCGCTCGCTCGACGGCGCACACGTCGACACTTTGGCGGCGCGCAGCCGGCCGGTGAACAGCCGAGAGCGTTGATGCCCCAACCGTGCCGGCGCGGCGACCGGATCGCCGGTTGCCGGCCGCCGCTGCTGCCTTCAGCTCGATGTCAGGCGCTTCGCACCCGAACGCTGTAGTCGCCGACACCGCTGCTGCGGTTGTAGTGCCGCACCTGCACGTAGTAGGTGCCCGGCACGAGCGCACCGGCGATGCGGGCGTTGAATCCGACACCGCTGTCGTCGTCCTCGGCGATCACGTCGGTCTGGCTGTCGGGGCCGAACAGCTTCATCACCAGATCGGTCGGGCCCTTGGTGTCGATCACATGCTTGCCGCCCTCGACGACGCTGAAGCGGAACAGATCCTCCTCGCCGGGCTTGCCGATCGCCGCCGTGGTCCGGCGCCGGGCGTTGACCTTCAACTCGACGGCGTCGGCCACCGTCGGCGCGGTCTTCGGGTAGGCCGCGGCACTCGCGATGAAGCCGCGATCGAGCGCGGACAGCACGTCGTTGGCCTCGGTGCCGATGCCGTTCGTCGTCCAGTTCGCGGGGAAGAAGTACAGCATGATCGACTTCGGATCGAACTGCGTGCCCCGGATCTGATCGACGCTGTATTTCTCGATGACGTTGTGGCGGATCGTCGCCTCGTCCCAGTTGTTCGGCGGACCCGACAGGTTCTGGATCACGACCGCTTCGTTCCATTCGATGCCGCCGGCCGGATTCTGATGCTCGTGGCCGAGGCCGATCGCATGGCCGAACTCGTGCGCCGCCGTGCCGCCATCGAGAAAGCCGAGGTTCATCGTCGGCTGGTTGAGCGGGATGTTGCGGTTGTCGGTACCGATGTACGACCAGGCGCCATCGTCGGGGTCGAAGGCGATGCGGATCTCGGCGTTCGGTGCGTCGTTGAAGTCGAAGTGGAGGTTGGCCACCTCCGACCACCAGGCCGCCTGCTCGCGCGCCTTCGCCTGCTGCGCGCCATTGCCGCCGAGAAAGCGCACGCGCAGCGTGCTGCCGTTCATCCACATCTTGCTGGCGACCAATATGGCACGCACGCTGCCGCTGCGGCGGATGGTCGATTGGAAGCGGTGCGTCTCGGCCGGCAACAGGCGGTCGATGCAGACCTTGGGTCGGGTTTGGGTTGCCATCATCTGCTCCTTCGGTTCGCGTCCGGCACCGGCCATCCGGTGCCGACGAAGGAAGCTACGCCGCATGGGCTGCGGTGTCTATCCGACGAACTTGGGGGTTGCGAGGCGCGCCGGGCTCGAGCCTGCGGTCGGCGATTCTGGAAGCTTGCTCTGACGGCTGCGCTCAGTGGCTGTCCTGATACATCGGGTAGAGCGTCTTTTCCTCGCGTGCGATGCGGTCGCCCAGGGTCCGGCCGATCTCGGTCCACACCGGCAGGAACGCGCCCTGCTTGGCCGGCGAGCGGCCGAGGTCCTTCTGGCCGTCGAGGAAGCTCATCACTACTCGGCCGATCGAATTCATCTCGGACGAGAAGCTCTTCATCATGTCCATGCTGTCCTGATCGCCGGCGATCTGCTGCTTCAGATAGGTGTACAGGCGGATGCTCTCGCTCAGAAGGTGGTCCGTCAGCGCGGTCCTAAACGTGTTCAGTGTCGCTTCGACCTCGGACCAATGACCCGCTTCCGCCGACTGCTTCGCGCGAGCGAAGAGGCCGAGCAACTGACGATGGTCTTCGTGATACTGGCGGATCAGATCCGGGTTGTAGCTGATGCCCTTGGTCTCCCGCGGCGCCGGCTCGAGCGGCAGGTCGACCGCGGGCGCGGGGGGCATCGGAACCGTCGGGCGGACTGGAGCGGGCGGCGGCGCAGCGCGGGTGGATTTTCCTTTCAGCCAGTCGAACATTTCAGCTCCTCGAAGCCCTTGGGATGGGATTGCCTGCGGGCCGGCATGCTCGTCGTTGCGGAGTCGCCGGCGGCGTCGATTCACGGCGCGACGCGGTGCGAGCGGGATCGCGGCGGGAAGTGTATCCAGTGCCGGCCGCAGGGTCATCGAACCGCCGCGCCGCCACAACACCGAAACGCGACTTCTGGCCGCCCCGCGTGGTCACTTCGGTTGCGCGTGGTAAATGCCTTGTCGCGGCTCAAGCGTCGCCGTCATTCGTAGAATCAGCCGGCCACGAGCAAGGATGCAAATGCCCGTCTATCGAATCGAAGACTATGTGCCCAGGATCGCCGACAGCGCCTGGGTCGCCGATACCGCGCAAGTCATTGGCCGCGTCGAGATGGCGGACGACTCGAGCGTCTGGTTCGGCGCCGTGCTGCGCGGCGATACCGAACAGATCCGGATCGGCGTCGGCTCCAACATCCAAGACAACAGCATAGTGCACGCCGATCCGGGCTTTCCGGCGCTGATCGGCGACCGTGTGACGGTCGGCCATCTCGTGATGCTGCACGGCTGCATCGTCGGCGACGACACCTTGATCGGCATGCAGGCAGTGGTGCTCAACGGCGCGAAGATCGGCCGCAACTGCATCGTCGGCGCCGGCGCCTTGATCGCCTCCGGCAAGGAATTCCCGGAGGGCTCGCTGATCATCGGCAACCCGGCGCGCGTGGTGCGCCAGCTCACGCCGCAGCAGATCGCCGACCTGCGCGTCGGCAGCGAACACTACATCGCCAATGCGCGGCGCTTTCGCAGCGGCTGCGAACGCATCGGATGAGCCCCGCCCGGCTGCCTGAAGGGGCTCGTTCCCGCTCGGTGGGGCCGGCCGAACGTTGCGGTGCGTAAGTGAGCGAGCTGCAGCGCTTCTTGTTCGACGGCGTGCCGGTGCGCGGCCTGCTGGTGCGCCTGACGGACGACTGGCGCGAAGTGCTCGCCCGCCGCACCGGCGCGAACGCGTACCCGGCGCCGGTGCGCGCGCTGCTCGGCGAGATGGCCGCGGCGAGCGTGCTGATGCAGGCGAGCCTGCGCTTCGAGGGCGCTCTCGTGCTGCAGGTGTTCGGCGACGGGCCGGTCAAGCTCGCGGTCGCCGAAGTGCAGCACGACCTCGCCTTTCGCATCACCGCGAACGTCGCGGGCGAGGTCGCGGCGGATGCGCAGCTCGAGGCGATGCTCAACGTGCACGGCGGCGGGCGCTGCGCGATCACGCTCGACCCGCAGGGCCGCCAGCCCGGGCAGCAGCCATACCAGGGCGTCGTGCCGCTGCATGGCGACCGGCGCGAGCCGCTGCAGAAGTTGTCGCAGGTGCTCGAGCACTACATGCTGCAGTCCGAACAGCTCGACACAAAGCTCGTGCTCGCCGCCGACGACAAGCTGGCCGCCGGCCTGCTGATCCAGCGCATGCCGGTAAGCGGAGCGGCAAACCTGGCCGGCCAGCGCAACGAGGATCGCATCGGCGAGGACGAGGACTACAACCGCATCGCCTTGCTTGCCGGTACGCTGACGCGCGACGAGCTGCTGACGCTGCCGTCCGAAACCCTGCTGCGCCGCCTGTTCTGGGAGGAATCGTTGCGCCGCTTCGAGCCGCCGGCCGGCGAGCTTGCGCCGCACTTCGCATGCAGTTGCTCGCGCGAGCGCGTCGCGCGCATGCTGCTCGGCCTCGGCTCTGCCGAGGTGGACGACATCGTCGCCGAGCAGGGTCGAGTCGAGATCGGCTGCGAATTCTGCGGGCTTAAGTACCACTTCGACCGGGTCGACGTCGGCGGCCTCTTCACGCCGGCCGGCGCGCAGGCGCCGGGGTCGGCGGCGGTTCACTGACCCGCGGCTCGGGCCGGCGCGTTCGCGCCGCGCAACATCGCTTCGATCAGATCGCCCGCGCGCAGCGGCGCAACGTCGGCGGCGTCGGCCGCCGCGCCGTGCGCATGGGCCGCGGCGGCGGCGAGATCGAAGGCCGATTCGGTGCGCCCGCACTGCGCCCACAGGCCGCCCAGCCACCCGGCGAGCACATCGCCGGTGCCGGCGGTCGCGAGCGACGCGCTGCCGGTCGGGTTGATTGCCGGCACGCGGCCCGGTGCGGCGACGATGCTGCCCGAGCCCTTGAGCAGAACGACGCAACCGAAGCGCTCGGCGAGCGTCTGCGCGGCGTGCAGGCGATCCTCCTGCACCTCGCGCGCGCTGCGGCCCAGTAGGCGGGCCGCTTCGAGCGGATGCGGAGTGAGCACCGTCGCCTGGGCGCGCGCGGCGCGCGCCGCCAATTGCGTTTGCAGCGACTCGTCGGATGCGATCGCATTCAGCGCATCGGCATCGAGCACCAGACGTGTTGCGAGACTCAGCAGGCGCGGCAGCGCCTCGCGCACCGCATCGCCGCCGCCGCAGCCGCAGACGACCGTCGCGCCGGCAATCACCGGGGGCTCTTCCTGCCACCAGGCACGCCGGAACATCAGCTCGGGTCGCGCGATGTCGAGGTCCGGTGCTTCGACGTCCAGCTGATTGACGTAGACCCGTCCCGCACCAGCCGCGTGCGCAGCCCGTGCGGCAAGCACCGCTGCGCCCGTCATCCCCGCTGCGCCGCCGACGACGGCCAGATCGCCGAAGCTCCCCTTGTGCTGCGCATGCCGGCGCGGTGCGGGCACAGCGCGCGCCGCATCGGCGCCGGTCAGCCAGGCGTCGGGCGCCTGCGTGCTGGGTCCCACATCGAGATCGTCGAACCAGACCTCGCCGGCCAAGTCGCGGCCCTGTCCGGTGAACAGCCCCGGCTTGAGCGTCAACAGCGCGACCGTGTGCGCGGCGCGCACGCAGGCCGCGCCCAGCGGCTGGCCGGTCTCCGAGTTCAGCCCGGACGGCACGTCGACCGCGAGCACGGTGCACGCGAGCGCGTTGAGTTCAGCGATCGTCGCCGCGAGGCCATCCTGCGGCGCGCGGCTCGCACCCAGGCCAAGCAGGGCGTCGATCGCCAGATCGTGCCGCTCCAATGGCGGCGCCCCCGCGGCGCCGATGTCGACGCCCGCGGACTGCGCGCGGCGCAGCGCGGCCGCGGCGTCGGGCGGCAGCGCCGCCGCATAGCCGATCAGCGTCACGCGCACCTCGCGCCCGGCCCGCAGCAGGTGGATCGCAGCCTCCAGCCCATCGCCGCCGTTGTTGCCGGGGCCGGCGGCAATCCAGACCCGCTGTGCATGCGGTGCGACGGCAAGCGCGAGGCGCGCCACCGCCGCGCCGGCGCGCCGCATCAGGCTGTGCGCGGGAAGCGCCGCCTGCGCCATCTGCTCGATCGCGCGGCTGGCAGCCACGCCATGCAGCGGCAACGACGTGAGGGGGCGGGAAGCGTTGAGCATCGCGAGCGGGATCCATCGCTGAGGGGGCCGATCCTGCACACGCAGGATTCGATTGCGGCTCCGATTGTGTTTCAGTTCGGGCCGACAATCTGCCGATCATCGGTTTGCAGCCCGACCGCGGCTCATTGTCCGGCGATCCGCAGCCGGCGCACAGGCGTTTCGAAGGCGCCATGGCGCGGTGCCGCGACCGCTGCGCTCGGCGCTCCACACGGCGCGGCTGCGGTCGAGGGAACGAGGCCTACGGTCTGGCGCTGCGGAGGCGCGCTTCGCGCAGGTGCTCGACGACGAGGATGCACGCGAGCAGCCAGGCGGTGCCGCTCGCGAAGCCGGCGAGCACGTCGCTCGCGTAGTGGGCATCGAGGAAGACACGGCTCGCGCCGACGAGCGGCACGAGCGCCGCCGCGAACATCAGGTACGGCGCCTGCAGGCGCGGCGGCAGCACGCGCAGCGCGAGGTAGCCGAGGAAGCCGTAGGCCACCATCGCGCCGGCGGCATGGCCGCTCGGAAAGCTCCAGCCGTGGAACTGCTGCAACACGCCATCCTCGGGCGGGCGCACGCGCGTGAAGATGCGCTTGAGCACTGCATCGAGCAGGCCATTGCCGCCGATCGCAGCGACAACGCCGATTGCCAGCAGGCGCTCGCCGCGCAACGCGAGCGCGATCGCGGTAACGCCACACAATACCGCGAGCACGGTGCCGTTGCCCAGCAAGCTGATCCACTCGAAGACCCGCAAGGCAGGCGCGGACAGGCCGGCATGCGCCGCCGCGGAGAACTCGCGATCGTCGGCCAGGAACTGCCCGCTTTGCGTGACCCCGCACGCGATCGCAGCGAAAGCGAGCAGCGCAACGAAGATCCCCGCGACAAGCGAGCGTAGGCTGCGCGTACCGCGGCCCGGCGCGGGCACGACTTCGGGCGCAGCCGGCAGCAGGTTCGAAGCCCAGGCGAAGACGCCTGCCGCGAACATCGCCAGTACGAGCAGCACCAGCAGCCCGCCAAGTGCGTGCGACCCGGCGCGACAAGCTGCTGTGTCGAGCGCGGTGCGGCAAATCTCAGCCGGGCGCATGACTGCCGCGGCCGGTGCCGCTTCGCGGGTGAACCGCCCCCGGTCCGGGCGTCGCTGCGGCACGTCGGCAGCCGCGCGCGACGGAGAAGCTCTGCATCGCCAACCTCTGTTGCGTTGTGCCTGACGAGTCTGGGCTCGCGCGGCTTAAGGCAGACTTAAGGCACACGCGACATGCTCGCGCGATCGCCGACGCACGAATCGCGCCGAACCAGCGAGGCCACCCTTCATGCGCCTGCTCCTGATCGAAGACGACCCGATGATCGGCAGCGCCGCGCGGCGCGGGCTGATGCAGGCCGGATTCGCGGTCGACTGGGTGACCGACGGGCACAGCGCGCAGGCCGCGGTCGCGAACGCCGTGTACGACGCGCTTGTACTCGACCTCGGGCTGCCGGGGGTCGACGGATTGACGCTGCTCGAGCAGTTGCGCGCCAGGCGCAGCACTCTGCCGGTTCTTGTCGTCAGCGCACGCGACGCCGTGGCGCAGCGCGTCGCGGGACTCGACGCCGGCGCCGACGACTACCTCGCCAAGCCCTTCGACCTCGACGAGCTCGTGGCCCGCGTGCGCGCGCTGCTGCGCCGCCACGACGGCGCCGCAAGCAGCGCCATGGCGGCGGGGGATCTGGTGCTCGATCCGGTGCGCCGCCGCGTCACGCTGCGCGGCGAAGACGTCAGCCTCACGGCCAAGGAGTTCGCGCTCCTCGAAGCGCTGATGCGCCGGCCCGGCGCCGTGCTCTCGCGCGAGCGGCTCGAGGAGGCGATCTACGGCTGGGGCGAGGAGGTCTGCAGCAATGCGGTGGAGGTGCACCTGCACAACCTGCGCCGCAAGCTTGGCAGCGACGTCGTCCGCAACGTGCGCGGTGTCGGCTACTGCATCGCGCAATGATGCAGCCGTCGATACAAAGACATCTGCTGACCTGGATCCTGGGCACGCTGTGCCTGGGCGGACCGCTGATCGTCCTCGCCGGCTACCTGATCACACGTGCCGAGATCGAGGAAGTCCTCGACGACAGCCTGCGCCAGACCGCGCTGCTGCTCGCCGACCGCGATCTCGCGCCGGGGCCGGCGGCGGCGTCCGAGCGCGCGCCGGATGCGGCCGACGACGCCGAGTCCGGGCTGCTCACGGTCGCGCGCCGCCCCGATGGCAGGCTGCTGTTCTCGTCGCGGCCCGAGCTGGCGATCGCGTTCGAAGCGCTTCCCGGCGCCTCGGTGCAGCAGGTCAACGGCAGCCGCTGGCACGTCTTCACCGTCGTGCAGTCCAATCGCGTGATCCAGGTCGCGCAGCCGGAGGCGGTGCGCAACGACGCGGCGGTCGAGACCGCGTCGCAGATGATCGCTCCGCTGGCGGCGCTGTTCCTGCTCATCACCGCGTTGATGCTGGTCGCGCTTCGGCGCGGCCTGCGGCCGTTGCGCATCGCCACCGGCGACCTCGCGCAGCGCAGCGCGCGCTCGCTCGAGCCGCTCGATCTGCGCGCCGTGCCGCGCGAACTGCTACCGCTGGTGCAGGCGCTCAACGACCTGCTGGCGCGGCTTGCCGCGGCGTTCGCCCAGCAGCGCGACTTCGTCGGCGACGCCGCGCACGAACTGCGCACCCCGATCACGGCACTCCAGTTGCAGCTCCAGTTGCTCGAACGCTGCGCCGACCCGGCCGAGCGCGCGCAACTGATGCAGGAACTGGCGGCCGGCATCGCGCGCACGGCGCGACTGATACGCCAGCTCCTGAACCTGTCGCGCGCCGCGGCCGACGAGGATGCCGGGCTGGCCTTCGAGCGCACGCGGCTCGATCTCGGTGCGCTGGCCCGCTCGGAAGTCGGGCGCTGGTCGGGCGATGCGCAGCGGCGCCGGATCGACCTTGGCGCCGAGGTGCGCGGCCCGGCGTGGGTGCAGGGTGACGCCACGCAGCTCGAGATCCTGCTCGGCAACCTGATCGAGAACGCACTGCGCTACGCGCCGGCGGGCGGCGTCGTCGATGTCGTCGCCGAGACGCTGGACCGCGCGCCGACGCTGCGCGTGATCGACAGCGGACCCGGTGTCGCCGAAGCCGACCGCGTGCGCGTCTTCGACCGCTTCTACCGCGGTCCCGAGGCGATCGCTCGCGACGCGAGCGGCAGCGGGCTGGGGCTGGCGATCGTGAAGGCGATCGCCGACAAGCATCGAGCGCAGGTATCGCTGCACGCAGGCCATGCCGGCATCGGGCTCGAGGTCAGGGTCGCGTTTCCTGCCGCGGACTGAGCTTGCCGACCCGGGGATGCGGCCGGCCGCAGCCAGGCGCTCGGCGCGCCCAGCGTGCGGATCGCGGCAACGAGGATGGTCGATTCAGAACTTCGCCTTCAGTCCCACAGCGACGCCGTGCGGAAGCAACTGGATCGTGATCGGCGTATCCAGGCTGTGCGAGAACCAGCCCGACAAGCCGCCCACGGCCCAGCCGGCGAGCACGTCGGTCTGCCAATGGTCCTGATTCTTGACGCGGCCGATGCCGACGTACAGCGGCAGCAGGAGCAGCGCATAAACCGCCGGCTGGTCCGGCCCGTACTCGAGCATGTAGGGCGTGACGAGCGCCGCGGCGAACGCTGCCTCGCCGCTCGGGAAGCTGTAGTTCGACCCGCCCTGAAACCACAGGCAGGGGTTGTCGGTTTCGCTCGGACGCTCGCGGGTGAAGATGACCTTGCCGGCCGTCGCGCCGAGCGCAGCGATCGCCTGGGCCTCGGCGCCCTGCCACATCGTCTTGCCCCAGCGCGTTTCGGAGCCTTCCCAGATCGCACCGCCGAGCCCGGCGACGGTCAGGCCGCCGACGATGCCGCGGTAGACGTTCGGGTTCCACACGCCCGAGTTGTCGAGGCTCACGCGATGATCGATGCGCGACCAGCCGCAGTTCTGCGCGGCGCAGGGCAGCGCG
Source organism: uncultured Ideonella sp. (assembly GCA_964628305.1). Taxonomy (GTDB): domain Bacteria; phylum Pseudomonadota; class Gammaproteobacteria; order Burkholderiales; family Burkholderiaceae_C; genus CAIKUF01. The sequence goes on along the minus strand of CAZVNC010000019.1, from coordinate 472 downwards.
ACAAGCGCCAGTGCCAGCGACCCGATCCACAGCGAGCGCCGTGTAGCGGATGCGGAGCCGAGATCGCGACAAGCCACGCCATATGCTGGGCCGCATCGACTTAAGCGTCGCTTAAGACCACACGATCGGGTGCTTGCGGCGCGCCGGCTGCAGGGACGCGGCTCCAGCGGTTCAGGGCGGCCCCGGACCTTGATCAGGCTGTGGCCGGCTCTCGCGCCGCGTCCTGTAAGGTCGGCTCAGCGCTCAACTGAGCGGCTATCGTTGTGCCGAGTTCGCGTCAACGGGAGGCAGGGCATGAAGCAACAAGCGTCGGACATCCTGGTCATTGGCGGCGGCCTGGCCGGCATCGTCACCGCGCTCGAGCTGCTGCGCGCCGGCCAGCGTGTGACGCTGGTCGACCGCGACAGCGCCGAGCGTTTCGGCGGCCTGGCGCTGTGGGCCTTCGGCGGCATGGCGCTGGTGGGCACGCCGC
>CAZVNC010000018.1:0-14492 GCA_964628305.1 uncultured Ideonella sp. | reverse complement strand
GAAGGTTCGCGATCCCGATGTTTCGCGCCCACAAGCTCATGGCGTGAGGCTGTGTCGCCGGACCGGCTCGAGCCTTGCCGCGGATTGGCCGAAAATGCGGCCAGCAAAGGAGGTCCGTATGCCGATCTACGAATATGCCTGCCGCGACTGCGGCAGCGAGTTCGAAGCGCTGGTGCGCGCTTCGACCGTGCCCGAGTGCCCGCAATGCCACTCGACCGAACTGGCGAAGAAGCTCTCGGTCTTCGCGACCGCGGCGTCCGGCGCAGCGGCGCCGCTGCCGGCCATGGGCGGCTGCGGCGCATGCGGCAATCCCGATGGGCCGGGGGCTTGCGCGTTCGACTGATGCCGAGCTGCATGCCAACGCAAGGAATCCGGCGCCGTCTCGCGATGCCATTGCGGTCCGTGTAGATTGGCTTTCGCCGCATTCGCCGGTCGGCGCGTCGTGCCAGGCGCCACCCGCCAGAGGCTCATGCTGGGGTACCAGAAATCGCCCCTGTCGGGTGGCGCCTGACACGAGTTGGAGCGCAGGTGGTCTGCGTTACGAACACCACAACGGTTGCCGCAAAGCCGGACCCGCACAGATTGCGATGCGCCTTCGAGGCGCCGAAGCGTCGCGGCCTGTCCGGGTCCGGCTTTGCCGCGCCTGCCATTGCACGCAAGCGGCGGCTGGCGTCACGCCACGCGCGGTGAGCGAGCGCCGCATTTCCATGCGTTTGATCGGCATTGCGTATGAAGCTGCGCGCTGACGCCGCCGCCGCGATCAACCCCAGATCGAACCGACCCGCGCCGCGATGTCGATCGCGGCCGGCAGGGGCGCGGCTGCCGGCGATGCAGCGAGATCGACGATCGGCGCAGGGCCGACCCACTCGAAGCGCGCCGCCAACTCGGGTGGAACGAAGCGCGACAGCGTCGCGTAGACATGGCGGTCACCGAACCGCGCCTGCTGGTGGACGTAGAAGCGCTGCGGAACGAGCAGGTTCAAGTTATCGCGTGCGCGCGTCATCGCGACATAAAGGAGGCGGCGCTCTTCCTCTATCTCGGCGCTGCTGCCGGTCGCCATGTCCGACGGCATGCAGCCGTCGACGACGTTGAGGATGTGGACGACGCTCCACTCCTGGCCCTTGGCCGCGTGGATCGTCGACAGGATCGTGTAGTCCTCGTCCAGCAGCGGTGCGCCAGGCTCGTCGCTGCTGGCGCCGGGCGGGTCGAGCGTGAGTTCGGTGAGGAAGCGCTCGCGGCTCGCAAAGCCGGCGGCGATGCGCGCGAGTTGCGCGAGATCGGCGGCGCGCAGCGCGGCATCGTCGTGCAGGCGTTCGAGTTGCGGGGTCAGCCAGCGCAGGATGGCTTCGACCTCGGTCGGCCACGGCAAATCGTTGCGCCGAAGCTTCGCGTAGAGCTGCGTGAAGGCGCGCCAGTCGCTCGCCGCGGCGGGCGGCGGTTGGAAGGCGAGCAGCGTCGCAGCCGGGTCGCCCGAGCCCTCCATCGCATCGAGCAAGCGGCGCGCCGACGCCGGCCCAATGCCGGCCACGAGTTGCGCGACGCGAAAGCCGGCCAGACGGCTGCGCGGGTTCTCGGCCCAGCGCAGAACCGACAGCAGATCCTTGACGTGCGACGACTCGAGGAATTTGAGGCCGCCGAACTTGACGAACGGAATGCTGCGCCGCGCGAGTTCGAGCTCGAGCGCGGCGCTGTGATGCGCGGTGCGAAAAAGCGTCGCCTGGCGCTTCAGCGCGAGGCCGGCTTCGCGCGCCTCCAGCAGCGCATCGGCGACCCAGCGCGCCTGCGCCGCTTCGTCCTCGACGGCGACGAGCCGCGGCCGCGCCGACGAGCGCTTGTCGGTCCACAGGTTCTTCGTGAAGCGCTCGGCGCTTAGCGCGATGACCGCGTTCGATGCGTCGAGGATCGCTTGCGTCGAGCGGTAGTTGCGCTCGAGCGTGACGACGCGCGCGGGCGGGTCGAACGCGGCCGGGAAGTCGAGGATGTTGCGCGCCTCGGCGGCACGGAACGCATAGATCGATTGCGCATCGTCGCCGACCACCGTCAGGCCGCGGCCGTCGGGCTTCAACGCGAGCAGGATCGCCGCCTGCAGCCGGTTCGTGTCCTGGTATTCATCGACCAGCACATGGTCGAAACGCGCGCCGATTGCGCGCGCGAGCGCAGGCACCGTCATCATCTGCTGCCAGTAGAGCAGCAGGTCGTCGTAGTCCAGCACATGCTGGCTGGCCTTGCTCTGCACGTAGGCGCGAAACAGTTGCGCCAGTTCCGGCTCCCACGCCGCGCACCACGGGAAGTGGCGCTGCAGCACCAGGGTGAGCGGCGCCTGACTGTTCACCGCGCGCGAGTAGATCGCAAGACAGGTGCCCTTTTGCGGAAAGCGCTGCCGGGTCGCCGCGAGGCCCTGCTCCTGGCGCAGCCAGCCGAGCTGATCCTCGGCGTCGCTGCGGTCGAGGATCGTGAACGATGCGGGCAGGGCTATCGAAGCCGCATGTTCGCGCAGCAGCCGCGCGCCGATCGCGTGGAAGGTGCCGGCCCAGTGCAGCACGGGCGGCGCGGCGGTCGCCGCAAGGCCGAGCGAGCGGTGCAGCAGGTGGCCGGCGCGGAGCGCCATCTCCTGCGCCGCACGGCGCGAGAACGTCAGCAGCAGCAGACGCTGCGGGTCGGCGCCGGCTAGCACGAGGCGCGCCGCGCGCGACGCGAGCGTCAGCGTCTTGCCCGATCCGGCGCCCGCGATCACGAGCAGCGCGCGCCGGTCGCCGTCGCCCATGCCGTGCTCCACCGCAGCGCGCTGGGCGTCGTTCAGCGTCGCGAAGACGTCGTCGCGCGGGTTGCTTGCGGGGAGCGGGGCGAGGGCTTGCATCGAGGGGTCTTGCGCGTCCACGCGCCAGCGTGAACGTCGGAGCCCGACTGTACATTCATCCAGCTTCGCCATTGGTTGCGGCACTCGGTTCGAGCAACAGGTGCGGGTGCGAGCGGATTGCGGTGCGCCGTCGGCTTCGGGCATCATCGGCCCGCGCGCCGCGGCCGTGGCGCCGATCCGGTCCCAACCCACAAGGTCACGCCATGAAGATCCGAACTGCCACCGCAGCCGCCGCGTTGATGTTGTCGAGCGGCGCATTCGCCGCGCTGCCCGACTATCTGTTCGTCGACAAATCGGCCGAGACGCTGATGGATGCCGCCACCGCGCGCTCGATGTTCGTCGAGGCCGAGACGATGCGGCTCGCCAAGCTCTACCCGCCGTCGACCTGGGGCTTCGCGACCCAGGTCTCGGGCGGCATCACCGCCAACTCAACCTGCGTCGTCACCGCGCGGGTGATGCTGCTGCCGCGCAACAACCCGCGTCCTTCGAAGACGCTGCTGTTCAAGCCGGAGCAGATGGCGACTGCGTTCGACGCCAAGCCGCAGGCGTCCGACGCCCAGTGCCGCGATCTCGCCAAGGCCAAGCTGCGCGAGGCGATCGAAGCGTTGACGAGTTCGCTCGCGCCGCGCTGATCGCGCCCGGCGTCGGCCCGTGTGGCCTGATCAATAGGGCGCGGTGGTCTCGAAGGGCGCGCCGCTCGGGCCCAGGGCCGGGCCGGTGTGAGCGATCGACTGCGGCGGCACGCAGGCTCACGAACCGCGACGTGATGCGGTGGGCGCCGCGACCACGCCGTGCGCAGGGCCCTTGAGTTCGACCGTGTTGCCTTCGGGGTCGCGAATGTAGAGCGAAGGGCCTTCACCCTCGGCACCGTTGCGCGTGGCAAGTTCACCGACCTCGATGCCGGCGCGCGATAGTTCGGCGCGGATCGCCGGCTCATCGAAGGGCTCGATGCGCAGGCAGAAGTGATCGAGGTTGCGTCCTTCGCCGGCCGGCGCCGCGCCGCCCGCCTGGCCCAGCTTGCCGCTGACCGGCACGAGGTCGATCAGCGAACGGCCGGCGCGCAACTGCACGAGGCCGATCTCGTCGCTGCGGCGCTCGACGATGCAGCCCAGGGCGCCGACGTAGAAGCGCAGCATCGCCTCGAGGTCGATCACGCGCAGCACGAGGTGATCGATCTCGCGGACCCGGATCGCGCCGGTGGCGTCTTGCATTCCTTCTACCTGCGCGCTGCGCTTGCGCGAACGAGCCATGCGAAGCCGGCGAACAGCGCGAGCCAGACGACGGTTCGCAGCGTCATCGCCCGAACGCTCTCGATGGCAACCGAATCGCCGGCCGAATACAGCGCAGCGGTGGCGGCGAGCACGACGAGGTTGAGCGCGAAGATCGCGCCGGCCATGGTGCGGCCCCGAGCTACGTTGCGCCACGCGCCAACGCCGGCCCCGACATAGATGAATCCCATCGCCGTGTTGAAGAGCAACAGCGGCCTGAAGACGATGTAGCCGGGATCTGCGCCGAGCAGCACGCGGCTGCCCGAGACGATCGTCACGAGGCCGAAGACAACCGCGACAAAGGCGAGGATGTTCTGCATCAACCGGAAAGTCTGCATTCGATTCGATCTGCCGTGATGCCGGAACGGACGGTGCCATCCATCAGACCGCACTCTCTCACGTCGAAGCGATCGCTGCAAAGGCAACAACGTGGCCGTCGAGGTCAAGCGAATAGGCGGCGCTGTGGCCCCAGTCCCGGGCTGCGAGCGCACTGAGTTCGCGGCCGCCCGCAGCGAGGGCGCGATCGTGAAACGCGGCCGGCTCGTCGACGAGCAGGTACAGCTCGCAGCGGGGCGCGCCGCGCGCCTCGGCCGGATCGGCAATCGCCGCACCGAGCAGGGCCTTGATGCCGGACTCGGGCATCAGGCCGAGCACGCAGCCATCGGACAGCGCGAACTCGGTCATGCCCGGCGCGTTCAGCCGCGGCGCGAGCCCGAGCACGCTCTGATAGAAGCGCGTGCTGCGCTGCTGGTCGGCGACGTAGAGGATGAAGTGGGTTTGCACGGCGCCGCGGTCGTAAGGTCCGTCCGAGACGCAAGGCGATCGCGTGGGCCGACCGCCTAGCCGTGCAACCTGCTGTTGCGGGGCACGCTCGCGAGCAGGAACTCCATCTGGTCGGCGAGGATGCGCCGGCCGCGCAGGATCATGTCCTCGTGCAGGCTCGGCACGTAGGGCAGATAGAGCAGCGACATGTGCGCTTCCTCGGGCATGCGGTTGCCCTTGTGGCCGTTGCAGGGGCGGCACGCCGTGATGCAGTTCATCCAGCTGTCCTGGCCGCCGCGCGACGTCGGCACGATGTGCTCGCGCGTCAGCTGGTCCTCGTGGAAGCATCCGCCGCAGTAGGCGCACACCCTGCGGTCGCGTGCGAAGAGCTTCGGGTTGGACAGCGCCGGCGTCTGGCGCCAGGCGCGGCTTGGCACATGGCCGCGCACGGCGACGATCGGATGCACCTCGATGCGCGACTGCAACCCGGTGCGCCGCTGCATTCCGCCGCGCAGCACGTAGAACGGGTCGCCGAGCGTCCAGGCGACGCCGTCGGTGGCGTAGATGACCGCCGCCTCCTTGGCCGAGATCCACGACTGCGGCCGGCCACCGACATCGAGCTGCAGCACTTCCACGCTGAAACCTCCGAGATCGCAAGCGTAGCCGATTCTGCGCCTGCTGCCCGAGTGCGGCGAGGGCGACTGTTTCGCCGAACCTATAGTCGGTCGACCGCAACCATCAAGAACCCGGACCGATGCAGCCCTCGGACATTCGATCGCGCCCTCTCGAGCCCGGCGCCGCAAGCGCCTGGCGCCGCGCCGGGTTCGTGCTTGCGGTACTCGGGTCGGTCACCGCGTCGCTCGCCGCCGTGGCGGCGAATGGCGCCTGCGTGCAGATCGACGATGACGCGCGGCGCCTGGCGTGCTATGACCGTGCCGCAGGGCGCGCCGCGCCGTCAGCGGCAGTGCACGCGCAGGACGCCGCTTCGCAGCCGCAGGCCTCGCCGCCAACCGCCGCGGCGAGCGTCGCCAGCGAACCGAACCCCGCCCAAGCCGCGGCACAGACGGGCCGCGATTCGCCGCTCTCGAAGATCTGGCAGCTCGACGTGGCCGACAAGACACGCCCGTTCAAGCTGCTGCCCTACAAGGCGAACTACCTGCTGCCGGCGCGCTATTCGACGAGCGTCAACAACATGCCGCACAGTCCGAACCCGAACAACACGGTGACGACGCCGCTGGACTGGGACGCGACCGAGGCCAAGTTCCAGTTGAGCGTGCGGCTCAAGGTGGCCGACTATCTGTTCGGCGACAACGGCGCGGTCTGGGTCGGCTACACGCAGCAGTCGAACTGGCAGCTCTACAACGCCGCCGAGTCGCGGCCGTTTCGCGAGACCAACTACGAACCCGAAGCGATCCTGTCGTTTCGCACCGATGCCGACATCCTCGGCTGGCGCTGGCGCTTGCTCAACTTCGGCCTCGTGCACCAGTCCAACGGACGCTCCGACCCGTTGTCGCGAAGCTGGAACCGCGTCTATGTGCAGTTCGGGCTGGAGCGCGGCAACTTCACGCTGTTCGTCCAGCCGTGGTACCGGCTGCCCGAAAGCGCAAGCCGCGACGACAACCCCGACATACGGGACTACGCGGGTTCAGGCGAGCTGCGCCTCGTCTATGCCGACGCCGGTCACGCGCTGTCGGCGCAGGCGCGCTACAGCTTTTCGGGCCACGCCGGCGGACTCAAACTCGAGTGGGCCTTCCCGCTCTTCGACCAGTTGAAGGGCTACGTGCAGCTGACGAGCGGCTACGGCGAGAGCCTGATCGACTACAACCACCGGCAGAACACGATCGGCCTGGGCGTACTGCTGCTGCCGTGGTGAGCGCCGGCCCGGGCCACAATCCAGCGTTGCTTCCACGAAGACCACCAATGACCAGATCCCGCTTTGTTGCAACTGCCCCGCGCAAGTCTCTGCCGCGCGTTTGCGCCATCGCCTGCGCCGGCGCCACGGCGCTGGCCGGCGCGCAGTCGCAACCACCTGGACAGACGAAGACCACGCTCGGTGCCATCGCGGTCAGCCAGTTGAAGGCCAATCTCGACGGCGGCGGCCAGGCAGGCTGGAATAGCCTGGGCGCGAACCTGAGCGTTGCGCATCAGTTCAGCACGGCTCTGGCGGTGAGTGTGCGTGCCGCGTATGCGGCCGAGGACTGGCGCTTCGACACGCCGAGCGCGTTCGGGCCAGCCGCGCCCTGGGGGCGGATCGATCGGCCGAGCGTCGGCTTCAACATCAGCTATGCGACGTCCGCGGACCTTGCCTGGTTCGTCGCGCCGCAGTTCGAGTGGGCCTACGAATCGGGCGCGAGCGCGTCCGACGGCCTGAACTACGGCGCCGTGTTCGGCGTGACGAAGGTCTTTTCGCCGACGCTCGTGATGGGCTTCGGCCTCGGTGTGTTCCGTCAGATCGACGACACGAAGTACTTCCCGTTCCTGGTCGTGAACTGGCAGATCGACGACAAGCTGCGGCTGTCGAATCCCTTGCCGGCGGGGCCCGCCGGCGGCGCCGGCCTCGAGCTCGCGTACGCCTTCGATTCGGGGTGGGAACTTGCAGCCGGCGGCGCGTATCGCGACTACCGCTTCCGTCTGAACGGCGACGCCGCAGCGCCGGACGGCCTGGGCCGCAACACCGGCATCCCGATCTTCGCGCGAGTGACGCGCAAGTTCGGCCCGGCGGCGCGGATCGACCTTTACGCCGGCCTCGTCGCCAACGGCAAGCTGCGCCTGCTCGATGCGAACGGCGAGACCTTGCAGTCGACGGACTACGGAAGCGCGCCGCTGCTGGCCATCAGCGGTTCGTTCAGCTTCTGACGCGGGCGCGAATCGGCGCATCATTGCGCCGCCGGCCGCAGCCGCGCGGCCCTGATTCGCCAACCCGGAGAACCGCATGTCGTACTCGGCCTATCACAAGAAGGCGATCCTCGATCGCGAACTGCACCCGGAGACGCAGATGATGTCGTACGGCTACGATCCGTTCCTCTCGGAGGGCGCGGTCAAGCCGCCGGTGTTTCTGACCTCGACCTTCGCGTTTCGCAGCGCCGAGGACGGCGCCGAGTTCTTCGACGTCGTCGCCGGGCGCAAGCCGCAGCCGCGCGATGCCGGCGCCGGGCTGGTCTACAGCCGCTTCAATCATCCGAACCTCGAGATCGTCGAGGACCGTTTGGCGCTGCTCGACGGCGCCGAGGCCGCCGCCGTCACGTCGAGCGGCATGGCGGCGATCGCGATGCTGTTCATGACGCTGCTGCGCCCCGGCGACCAGATCGTCTATTCGACGCCGCTGTATGGCGGCACCGAGACGCTGATCCGCAAGATCCTGCCCGAGTGGGGCATCGGCGGCGAGCCCTTCTCCGACGGCCTCGACCAAGCGTCCATCGAAGCCGCGCTCGAGGCCGCCGCCCGCCGCGGCAAGGTGGCGCTCGTCTACATCGAGACGCCGGCCAATCCGACCAACGCGCTGGTCGACTTCCAGCTCGTCACGCGCTCGCTTGCCGCGTTCGAAGCCAGGCACGGCTACCGGCCGGTCTCGGCGTGCGACAACACGATGCTCGGGCCGATCTTCCAGCACCCGATCGGCGAGGGCATCGATCTCTCGGTCTATTCGCTCACCAAGTACGTCGGCGGCCACAGCGATCTGGTGGCCGGCGGCGTCACCGGCTCGGCTGCGCTCATCGGCCGGCTCAAGGCCACGCGCGGCGCGTTCGGCTCGCAGCTCGATCCGCACTCGTCGTGGATGATCGCGCGCTCGATGGAGACGCTGGTGCTGCGCATGCGCCGCGCCGCGGCCAGCGCGAGCCGCGTCGCGCACTGGCTGGCCGACAACCCGATCCGCAAGCTGCGCGTGCTGCACCCGCAGCTGAATGCCGATCCGGCTTATCAGGCGGTGTACCGGCGCCAGTGCAGCGGAGCGGGCTCGACGTTCTCGATCGTGCTCGACGGCGGACGCGACACTGCGTTTGCCTTCATCAATGCGCTCGCGCTCTTCAAGTCCGCGGTCAGCCTGGGCGGCACCGAATCGCTGGTGTGCCATCCGGCATCGACCACGCACTCGGGCGTGCCGGCCGAGGTGCGTGCGCAGGTCGGTGTCTCGGAGGGGCTGGTCCGCATGTCGATCGGCCTCGAGCACGAGGACGATCTGATCGCCGACCTGGAGAACGCGCTGCGGGCCTGCTGAGGCCGCCGCAGCGCGTGCCGCCGCTTCAACCGCCGGTGTCCGGCGCCGCGGCGTCGTCCTCGCCGGTCGGCAGATGGATCGTGCCGGCGTTGTAGTCGTACTCGAAGACCTCGCCGTGGCGGCCCCAGGCGATCACGGTCTCGAGCACACGCTCGGCTTCGGCCGGATCGAGGTGTTCGGCGAGCAGGCGCAGGAATGGCTCCTCGGGCAACTGGCCGCTGGGCTCTTGCTCGAGGCTGTGGCGGATGTGGGCGGCCAGCGGCACGTGCGCGAGCACCTGCTGGCCGAAGATTTCCTGGCGCAGCGCGTGCGCGCCCGCGACGTAGCGGCGGCCGAGCGGCGTGATCTCGAGGTCGCCGCTCTCGAGGCGCGCCAAACCGAGCAAGCCAAGCGCGTCGGCGGCGCTGAGCAGCTCGCGGTCGCTGAGTTTGGTGGCCTCGGCCAGTTCGGGCAGATCGGCGCGGCCGTTGAACGGCGCGTCGACGAGGAAGTCGAGCAAGCCTTCCATGCGCGCGACATCGGCCTTCGGCAGGCGCCAGCCGAGCGGGCTGGGCTCGGCGGCGCGCGCGGCGCGGCCGCGGCCGGCGGCCATCAGCGCGTAGACCTCGTCGACGAGCGCGCGCACGTCGGCGCTGTCGGGGTCGCGCGGGCGCGGGATCTGGACCGCGATCTGGAAGCGGATGCGCCCGGGGTCGCGGCCGAGGATCAGCACGCGGTCGGCCATCAGCACCGCCTCCTCGATGTTGTGCGAGACGACGAGCATGGCCCGGGTCGGCAGCTTGCCGCTCGTCCACAGCTCGAGGATGTCTTCGCGCAGCCGCTCTCCGGTGAGCACGTCGAGCGCCGAGAACGCCTCGTCCATCAGCAGCACGTCGGGCTCGGTGACGAGCGCGCGCGCGATGGCCACGCGCTGGCGCATGCCGCCCGAGAGCTCGCGCGGCAACGCGCCCTCGAAGCCGGTGAGTCCGATCAGCTCGATCGCCGCCGCAGCGCGTTCGGCGCGCTCGGTGGGTGCCATGCCGCGCGCCTCGAGGCCGAGCTCGACGTTTTGCTGCACCGTCAGCCACGGAAAGAGCGCGAACGACTGGAACACCATGCCGATCGCGCGCGCCGGCCCGTGCAGCGGCTGGCCGCGGTAGGCGACGCTGCCGGCATCGACGCCGATCAGCCCGGCCATGATGCGCAGCAGCGTGCTCTTGCCCGATCCCGACGCGCCGAGCAGCGCGACGATCTCGCCTTCGCGCAGCGTGAAGTCGATGCCGGCTAGCACCAGTCGCGCGTGGCCGTCGGCCGAGCGAAACGACTTGCTCACGCCGCGCAGATCGATGATGTCATGGGCCATGGCGGCGGGCCTCGCGTTCAGAAGTGGATGCGTTCCTCCGCCTGCCGGTACAGGCGACGCCAGACAAAGCGGTTGAGCGTCATCACGAACAGGCACATCACGCCGATGCCCAGCGCGATGCGCGGAAAGTCGCCGGCCGCCGTCTGCTGCGCGATGTAGCTGCCCAGCCCGGCGGCAACGAGCGTCGTGTCGCCCCAGCTCACGTACTCGGCGACGATGCTCGCGTTCCATGAGCCGCCGCTGGCGGTGATGGCACCGGTGATCAGGCTCGGAAACACCGCCGGCAGAAGATAGCGCTTCCAGCGCAGCCAGCCTGCGAGGCCCAGGTTCTGCGAAGCAAAGCGCAGTTCGGTCGGCACGCCCGACGCGCCGGCGATGACGTTGAACAGGATGTACCACTGCGTGCCCAGGACGATCAGCGGCGACAGCCAGAGGTCCGGATCGAGCTGCCAGCGCACGATCAGCACGACAACCAGCGGAAACACCAGGTTGGCCGGAAATGCGGCCAGGAACTGTGCCACCGCCTGCAGACGTCCCGCCCAGCGCGGGTTCATGCCGATCCAGACGCCGACCGGTACCCACACCAGCAGCGCCAGCGCGACCATCGCCAGCACGCGCACGAGCGTATAGAAGCCGAGCACGAAGACCCGCCCGGTCTCGGCCCAGCCGACATCGGCATGCACGAAGCTCGCCAGCCGCCACAGCGCGAACAGCGCGCAGGCGGCCACCAGCGCGTCCCAGGCGCGCGCCAGTCCGGGCAGCGGCCGCCGCGGCCGGGCGCGGATCGAGGTGCCGTCGTAGCGCCGCCGCATCGTCGTCAGGCTGCGCTGCAGCGGCCACGCGGCCAGTCGCGCCACATGCTGCACGCCGCGCGCGCGCCGCAGCCAGTCGAGCAGCCACGACTGCGGCACATTCTCCGAGCCGCCTGCCTCGAAGCGGAACTTGTCGGCCCAGGCCACCAGCGGGCGAAACAGCAACTGGTCGTACAGCAGGATGCCAGCCAGCATCGTCACGATCGCCCAGCCGATCGCACCCAGATCCCTGGCCTGGATCGCCAGCGCGATGTAGGAGCCGACGCCCGGCAGCTTGATGTCCTGACCGGCGACCGAGATCGCCTCGGCGGCGACCAGGAAGAACCAGCCGCCCGACATCGACATCATCGTGTTCCAAAGCAGCCCCGGCATCGCGAACGGCAGCTCGAGACGCCAGAAGCGCTGCCAGCCCGAGAGCTGGAACACGGCCGCCGCTTCCTTCAACTCGGCCGGCACGGTGCGCAGCGACTGGTACAGGCTGAACGCCATGTTCCAGGCCTGCGACGTGAAGATCGCGAAGATCGCCGCGCACTCGACGCCGAACAGATTGCCCGGGAATAGCGCGATGAAGCCGGCCACCGTGATCGACAGGAACCCGAGGATGGGTATGGACTGCAGGATGTCGAGCATCGGCACCAGCACGCGCTCGGCGGCGCGGTACTTGGCCGCGAGCACCGCGAAGACGGCGGCGAAGACGAGCGAGCCGGCCAGCGCGAGGAACATGCGCAGCGTCGTGCGCAGCAGGTAGTACGGCAACTGCCAGACATCGAGCGTCACCGGCAGCGGATCGCCGACCTGGAACGGCCGCGTCATCTGCGACGCGCCGTAGGCGAGCAGCGCGAGCAGCGCCAGCACGAGCGGCAGCAGCGCCCAGTCCCAGCGGCTGATGGCGGAGTCGACCGTCTGGCGCTGGAGATACTCGGTACGCTGGGGCATGGCGTGGCGGTGCAGCGGCGCCGATCATCCCACGCCGCGCGCAAGCGGCCGCGTTGCGGGGACAACGCAGGGGCGATCGCGCCTGCAGTGCGTATCGAGCGCCGCGCGGGGCTGGTGCCGCAACCCGAAGGCATCGAAACATGAAATCGCGCCTGCGCGCGCATGGCGGCGTTGCAAGTCCCCGCCATCGCTTCGGCGACTGCCGAGGCTTGCGTCTTGCCCTGCCCGCGAAGCCATCGATTTCGCTTCGTGCCTGCACGTCCGGGTCGCGGCACCGGTCGTCGACGGCAAGCTGCGCCTGGTCGCCGCAAACGGCCAGACCCTGCGCTCGACGGGTTGCGGCGCCTCGCCGCTGCTTGCGATCAGCAGTGCGTCCGGCCTTCGAAGCTCAGCCCGACGGGTACAGCCCGCGCCCGCGCGCCATCAGACGCACGAGGCCGAGCAGGGCGCCGATCGCTGGCGTCGCGACGCCGAGGCGCGCGCCGATCTCGTGCACCGCGCCGACGAGGGCGTCGATCTCGAGCGAGCGGCCGGCTTCGGCGTCTTGCAGCATCGAGGTCTTGAAGGCGCCGAGCGAGCGAGTGATAACCATCCGGTCCTCGCCCGATTGCTCTATCGGGCAGCCGATGCGCGAACCGATCTCGCGCGCCTCGGCCATCGCCTGCAGCATCAGGTCGTACACCTGCGGGTCGTCGAGGATGCGGTCGACGGTCGCGCCGGTGAGCGCCGAGATCGGGTTCGTCGTCATGTTGCCCCAGAGCTTGAACCAGATGTCGCGCCGGATGTCGCCGCTCGCCTCGACCGTGAAGCCGGCGCCGCGCAGCAGCTCGGCGACCGCATCGCTGCGGGCCGAAGCTCCGCCGGCCGGTTCGCCGACGATCAATCGGTCGCCGAATCCGTGCAACGCAACGCCCGGCGCTGGGCTGCTGCAGGTGAAATGGACGACGCAGCCGAGGACCTGCGGCAGCGCCAGCGCGGCGCCGATCGTGCCGCCGGGGTCGACGCTTTGCAGATGCCCGGCGGTGCCCGGGAAGTGCGACGCCATCGCAGGCGTCTGCAGGAACCACCACGGCACGCCGTTCATCGCCGGCAGCACGATAGTGTGACGTCCGATCAGCGGCGCGAGTGTCGGCACCAGCGCGGCGAGCGCTTGCGCCTTGACGGCGACGATCACGAGATCCTGAACGCCGAGCGCGCGGGCGTCGTCGCTGGCGTCGATCGCGACCTGCTGCGTTGTGCCGCCCTCGCGCAGCGTGAGCCCGTGCTCGCGGATTGCAGCCAGGGTGGCGCCGCGCGCAATGGCGTGCGGCGCAGCACCGGCAAGCGCGAGCCGCGCCGCGACGAAGGCGCCCACCGCGCCGATGCCGACGATCGTGATTCTCTTCATTCGACTCTTCTCCCGTTCGAGCCCCGCTCCGCAATGGTAAGTCGCGCCTTCGCAGGGACGTGCGCCGGGGGTGCCACCGCCTGACCGCGAGCGGCGGCCAGGCAACTTCTAGGCAGCTCTGCCTACAAAGATCGACGCCGGGTCAGGCCACGGCGGCGTGAATGCTGCAAAATAGCACGATCGTTCGTTCGTTTTGTTTCATCTGCAGGCGAAACCCCAGCATCGATACCGTGGCCGATCTCACCGACACCCGCGCCGAAGCCGCCGCGCCGCCGCGCCCCCTGCACAAGGGGCAGCAGACGCGCGCCGCGATTCTCGACGCCGCGCTCGCGCTCGCCTCGCACATCGGGCTCGAGGGCTTGTCGATCGGCGCTCTCGCCGAAGTGACGGGCATGAGCAAGTCGGGCGTGTTCGCCCACTTCGGCTCGCGCGAGGAGTTGCAGATCTCCGTCATCCGCGAGTACCACGCGAAGTTCGAGCAGGAGGTGTTCGTTCCCGCGCTGCGCGAGCCGCGCGGCCTGCCGCGGCTGCGCGCGATGTTCGATCGCTGGGTGCGCCGCGTGACGGTCGAGCGCGATTCGGGCTGCATCTACATCAGCGGCGCGGTCGAGTTCGACGACCGGCCGGGGCCGGTGCGCGATGCACTGCTCGATATGGTGCGCGCCTGGCAGGCCGCGCTCGAGCGTGCGATCGCGCAGGCGATCGAAGAGGGCCATCTGCGCGCCGACACCGACGCGATGCAGATGCTGTTCGAGACGCACGGCCTGATCCTCGCGCTGCACCACGACGCCCGCTTCCTGCGCCTGCCCGGCGCGGTGGACCGCGCCCGCAAGGGCTTCGACCGCATCGTGCAGTTCTATCTGCAGGCCGAGCCGGCAGTACCCGCGGCGCGCGGCGCGGCCCGCTGAACCT
>CAZVNC010000017.1:10263-14715 GCA_964628305.1 uncultured Ideonella sp. | reverse complement strand
CGAAGGGGCGCAAACAGGCGCCGATGCCGATCCGGTCGTCGCAGAACTCGGCGCGCAGGGCATCATCCGCAGCCGCGGCGCGGCAATCGTCGCCGTCGCCCGCGCGTGGCCGGAGATCGCGCCGCTCACGGCGCCACAGGCGTCGCCGCGGGCGCTCGTCGAACGGTTGCGCACCGTCCCCGGCATCGGGCCGTGGACGGCGGCCTACGTCGCGATGCGCGTACTCGGCTGGACCGACGCCTTCCCGCTCGGCGACGTCGCCGTTCTCAACGCGCTCGGCCTCGATCGCGGAGCACGCGGCGAGCGCGAAGCCGACGAGCGCTCGCAGGCATGGCGCCCGTGGCGCGCGTATGCCGTCCTCAAACTGTGGAACAGCCTGGAGCCAACACCATGAACCTGAAACAACTTCCTGCCGCCTGCACGGCGCAACTGCGGATCGACACCCCGCTCGGCGCGATGCTCCTGGCACGCACGGACCAGGGCCTTGCCGGGGCGTGGTTCATCGGCCAGAAGGACTACCCGATCCAAATCGCCGCACCAGTGACGCCGAACGATCCGCTGCTGCGCAAGGCAGCGTCGGAACTCGCCGAGTACTTCGCCGGCCGGCGCAAGACATTCGACGTGCCGCTCGACCTCTACGGAACGCCTTTCCAGCGCAGCGTGTGGCAGGCGCTGCTCGCGATCGGCTGCGGCCAGACCTCGAGCTACGGCGCCGTCGCGCGCACCATCGGCAAGGCAAGCGCGGTGCGTGCCGTCGGCGCTGCCGTCGGCAGCAACCCGATCGCCGTCATCGTGCCCTGCCATCGCGTGATGGGCAGCGACGGCTCGCTCACCGGCTACGCCGGGGGGCTTCCGCGCAAGATCGCGCTCCTCGAGATCGAAGGCATAGCTCCGCTGCAGCCGAGCCTGCAGGGTGTCGCGGCAGCGCCAAGGCCGCTCGCGACGACGCGCTTCGCAGCCACCGCGCAGGCGTAAGCCCGCGCACCGGTGACGCGGCGAGGGCGACCGCCGTCACGCTCGGCAACGCCCCGCAAGCAACCATGTTTGCGGGGTTGGCAGCGCTCGGGGGCAGACGCATACTTGGCACATGAGGTGGCGCGGCGGTCTGTGGATTGCGGGTTCGGTGCTGACAGTGGCCGTCGGTATCGTGGTCGCAAGCTGGCGCACGCACAACGCGGCCGAGCGCGCGATAGTCGACAACCATCGGACGGTCGTTGCGCAGCAAGCGTTGACGAAGCCGGCGCCCGCCCCGGCGATGCCGGCAGCGCCCGACCCGGCAGCGCCCGCCCCCGCCGCACCGCCGCCCGGAGTCAACGCCGAGCAGTGGGCGGCGCTGCGCGCCGAATATGCCGACCGCCCGGCCGAATTGCGCCGGTTGGCCGACCACTTTGCGTTCGCCGACGAACTCGATCGATTTCGCTCCGGCCGCGCCGGCGGACGCAGTGCCGGGCAACTAGCGCTGGCACGTTCGCTCGACGCCGGCCTCGACGAACGGCTGCGCGAGCGCGAGTTGAGCGCGGCCGAGGCGCGGCTGATCAAGATCGCGGTGCTCGAAGTGCTGGTCGACGACGAGGACCAACGGCGCGACACGCTCGGCCGATGGGAGGCGGCGCTCGCGCCTTCGGCACCCGACCCCGAACGCAGTGCCGCCCTGGCCGACTTTCAGCGCCGGCAGGCAGCGGTCGTCGCCGCCTGGCGTGCGCTGCCGCCCGACCGGCGTGACCCGCGTGCGCTCGAACGCGAGCTGCAGGCCCTGCGCGTGAGCAGTTTCGACACCCCGAACCCCGACAACGAAGGAGCCCAGCGATGACCGAGACCTTGCGCCTTGCCCGCGGCCGATGCGTCGGCCTCCTGCTCGCCCTGGCAACGCCGTGGGCCGCGGCGGGGTACTTTCAGTGGGACATGGTCGAACTGCCGGCAGCGACCGGCGCCGCCTGCGGCGACGGTTCGCCGTACCGGTTCTTCGTCAACCGCACGCCGCTGTCGAAGGACCTGGTCGCGGTCTTCGAGGGCGGCGGCGCGTGCTGGGACCAGAACGCGTGTCTGGGCATCGGCCCGCTGTCGGCGGCCAACCCGAACGGCATTCCCCCCGACTACATGCAGCACCTGAACAACATGGCGGCCCGAGGCCTGGTGACGCCGTTCAGCGCGCGCACCGACCCGTTCCAGAAGGTGCAGACCCAGTCGTGGAACATCGTCTACCTGCCGTACTGCACCGGCGACGTGCACAGCGGCAGCAAGGTCACGGTCTACGACGACGCCGATCCGGCGCGCCCGCGCACCCAGTACCACCGCGGCCAGGCCAACATCCGCGCCGCTGCGCAATGGTTGCGCGCCAACCTCGGCCAGCCGACAGACATGCTGCTGACCGGCTTCTCTGCAGGCAGCGTCGGCTCCACCGTCACCTACGGCATCGTGCGTGATGCGCTGCAGCCGCGCGGCCGCGCGTCGCTGATCGCCGACTCGGGCTTGCTGATGCAGGCACCGCGCAGCGGCACGCCGGCGCAGTTCCCGTCGCTGCCGCTGCACGAGAAGATCCGCGCCGCCTGGGGTCTGGACGAGCCCGGCGGGTTGATCACCTGGTACGCCGCATCGCTCCCCGGATTCGATCCCGACAACCTCGGCTCGGTGAACGGCGCGTTGGCAAACCTCTATCCGCAGGATCGGTTCACCTTCCTCGTGTTTCAGGCCGACATGAACTTCTCGTCGTTCAGCTACGCGAAGTTCTACGACGACATCGCGAACGCACCGAACGACTTCGTGCGCCGGCAGAACACGCTTGCACGCTGGCAGCCCGACCTCGCGATGCATGCCGCCGACCTGGGCCCGCACGCGAACGTCTCATTTCATCAGGCGTTCTTTCGCAACTTCAACGATTCGCATTGCCTGACGATCGTCGATTTCTCGGCAACCGGAATCGAGGAACTCGGCATCCCGAGCATCGCCCCGGTCGTCGATGCGACGCTCGAGCGCGGCGCGGCGACGAAGAACGTCGAGCAGGATCACGTCAGCGACTACTTTCGGCCGGTGAGCGACGTGATCCGCCTGTTCAAGCTGCTGACGCGATGGCTGGGTTAGCGGGAGTGAGCGACCCGAGCCCGTGCCCTTCGGGCAACGTCGTGACGCTGCGGTCGGCGCGCCTGCACCGACACGCAGGGTCGTCAGGGCTTGGCCGGCTGAGAGATCGGCTCCGCGGGGCTGGTCTTGGTCGTCACGACGGTGGCTGACTTGCCGCCGCTGCCGGTGACCGTGGAGGTCGTCCCGGCGTCACTGTGCGCCG
The DNA here is from genome assembly GCA_964628305.1 of uncultured Ideonella sp. Classification (GTDB taxonomy): domain Bacteria; phylum Pseudomonadota; class Gammaproteobacteria; order Burkholderiales; family Burkholderiaceae_C; genus CAIKUF01. The sequence continues at coordinate 11,435 of CAZVNC010000017.1, read as the reverse complement.
ATTCGCGCGTCACGACCTGGCCGCTGGACAGGGTCGTTGTGCCGGAGCCATCGCCGCTGCGTTGAGACTGGCGCGTCTTCGTCTTGCCGCTCGCACTGGTCGTGGTCACCGAGGTCTGACCGTCGTTGCGCTCGACCTCGCGCGTCGCGGTCTTGCCGCCGGCACCTGTCATCGTGGTCGTTGCCGTGCCGTCGGCGCGGGTCGTCGTCGCCGTCGCCGTCTTGCCGCCGCTGCCGGTGAGGGTGGTATTCGAAGTGCCGCCGCTGCGCGTCGTCTCGGCCGTGGCGGACCGGCCGTTGGCACCGCTGAGGGTCGACGTCGAGCCGGTGTCGGTACGGACCGTGTCACGGCTGCGGGTCTTGCCCTCTTTGCCGGTACGCGTGACCTCGGTGCTGTCCTTGTCGCGCTTCACATCGCGCGTGTGGCTGCGGCCTTCTGAACCGGTCACGGTACTTTGACGATCACCGGCCTGGACTTGACCCGCGGTCAGAAAAGTCAGCGCTGCGACGGCTGCAGGAGCCCACCACAGCGATCGAACGGCGCGGAGTTGCACAGTCTTCATCGAATTTCTCCGGTTGAACAAGATACGCCTTCAACGCCGCCACGGCCGCCGCGTTGACTGCCCACAGCGCCGAAGCGCAACGAAATGATCCGAAGCCGTCCACCGACAGTGGGACCAGCGAGTCTGCCCTGTCGCGGAACCGGACCTATCCGCTCCGGTAACGGCACGGTAACACCGTCATTTCTAGAGTGCAGCCCAGCGCGGCACCTTTTCCGCCACGCGTCACCCAAGGAGCACTGAAATGGCCCGAGCCGGTCGCCGCTATTCCCGCCGTGCGCAGTTTGCGCTGAAGGCCGTCCCCGCCGTCGTCGCCCTCGCCTGCGCCGGCATGCAGACATCGGCGCAGGCGGTTGACCTGGCCGATATCGACTTCTTCAGCTGGGACGCAGAGATGCACGGGGCCGGCGCACAGTGGCGCACCAGGGACGCAGTAGCCGTCAATGCGCGCCAGGCGCCGTTCTCCGCGCCAGCCGCGGTACTCGCCTCGCAGAACCGTGCCGCCGGGCAGCGGGGTGTCAGCTGGCTTCAGGCGTCGGGCTGGGGCTACGGCGCGAATCCTGCTTCATCCGGCGACGCAATTGCGTTGACGTGGTTCGGCGGCACCGGCGAC
>CAZVNC010000017.1:9923-10212 GCA_964628305.1 uncultured Ideonella sp. | reverse complement strand
GATGGTCGCTGCAAACTGGTCGCCGGTCGGCGGACCGCCCGGCGCCGGCGATACGGCGACCATCAACGCCGGCAACGCGCAGTTGGCGGTTGGCACCGCGATCGCCGGACTGCAGATGAATGGCGGCCAGGTGTCGGGCAACGGCACGCTGACGGTCAGCGGTGCATCGCAGTGGACGGGTGGCGCGCACAACGGCACCGGCACCAGCCAGTTCGACGGCGGTCTCGCGATCACCGGTGCGAACGACAAGAACCTCGGCGGCGGGCGCGTACTCAACGTCGGTGACACG
>CAZVNC010000017.1:0-9823 GCA_964628305.1 uncultured Ideonella sp. | reverse complement strand
TCGGCAACACGACGACGACGATGAACGTCGCCTACAACAACTCCGGCACGACGAACGTCAACGCCGGGCGCTTCACGCTCACCGGCGGCAGCACGAGCGCGAGCGCCTTCAACGTCGCCGCCGGCGCGGTGCTGGACTTCAACTCCGGCACCCACAACCTGAACGCGGCGAGCATCACCGGCGCCGGCACGACCGAGATCAGCGGCTCGGGCAGCTACAACTTCGTCAACCTCAACGGCGGCACGATGGGCACGGCGCTGCTGCTCAGCGGCGGCAACCTGCAGGGGACCGACCACACCTTGCTCGGCCCGGTGACGTGGACCGGCACCATCATCCGCGGCGCGGCGAGCACGACGGTCGCCAGCACGCTAGCCATCGTCGGTGCGAACGACAAGAACCTCGGCGGCGGGCGCGTACTCAACGTCGGTGACACGACGTGGAGCGGCAACACCGCGACCAACAACAACCGCATCCGCTTCACCGGCGGCACGATCAACAGCAACGGCACCTGGACCGACAGCAACGCCTTCGACGCCTACACCTACGACTACTCGGGCACGAACGTCTTCAACAACCTCGGCACCTACAACAAGCTCGGCAACACGACGACGACGATGAACGTCGCCTACAACAACTCCGGCACGACGAATGTCGAGGCGGGCACGTTTGCTGTCTCTTCGGCGTTCACGAACCACGGGCTGGTGCAGACCGCCGCCGGTGCGACCTTCCTCGGCAGCAACGCCGTCTTCGCCAATGCCGGCATCCTGGCGGGAAATGGAACGGTCGCGACCCACCTGAATGGCGACATCGTCAACGACGGCGGCTCGATCGCCCCCGGAATCGGCGGCGTCGGCCACCTCGGCATCACCGGCAGCCTCGTCAATGCCGCGACCGGCAGGCTCGATTTCGAACTCGCAAGTCTGGCGAGCTTCGACACTCTCGCCGTCAACGACGACGTGCGTCTGGCCGGCGAGCTCGGCGTCTGGAACCTCGGCTACACGCCGGTGCTCGGCGACAGCTTCGTCGTCATGACCTTCGCCTCCCAGCTCGACAGCCATCCGTTCGATTCGATCGGCGTCTACGGCTTCGCGCCGGGCACCGAGTTCACCGCCGTCTACAACCTGCACGACGTGACCTTGACGGTCAGCGCCGTCGCGGCCGTACCCGAACCGCAGACGCTGGCACTGATGCTTGCCGGATTGGGCATGGTCGGGATGGTGGCACGCCGGCGTCGGGCGTAAGGGCCATCGACGGGCGCTGACGACCAGAGGCCGAGCGGGTCCAGGCAGAACCAGCCGGCACGCCCGGCCCGGTTCGTGGTGGACCGGGATAGCCGACGCTGGCAATGCCTTGGGCATCGGTACCGTTCGACTTTCCCTCGCGCGCGGACACTTGTCCGCGCTGCGGCGTGGCCCGAAACTCGCCACATGGCCGACACCGACATTTCCCCCAACCCGCAGCCGCTGCCCGAGGTCTGCTGGCAGTTGCAATTGCTCGGGCAGCCGAAACTCGTCGGACTGTCCACCGGGCGCTCGATCGTGCTGCGGGCGAAGGATGCCGCGCTGCTTGCGGTCATCGCATTGACGGCGCCCGTCAAGGCGGACCATCTGGCGGCCATGTTGTGGCCGACGGCGAGTGCGAAGCAGGCCGACACCAGCCTTCGCCAGCGCCTGTTCCGCCTGCGCCGGGACGCGGAGGCGACGCTCGTTTCGAACCACGCCCAATTGCAGCTTGCAGAGGGAATCAGCACCGACATCGGGCCGACGCTGGCGCGCATTCTCGATGACGAGAACGCGGGCCGCGACGAATTGCTCGGCGACCTCGAGTTCGACGATGCCCCGGACCTCGCGGACTGGCTGCTCGCCGAGCGCCGCAAGTGGCGCGACCGCCGCAACGACGCCCTGGCCGAAGCCGCAACCGCTTGCGAGAAGAGCGGCGCCGTCGCGCGCGGCCTGGTCTACGCACAGCGCCTGATCGACGCCGACCCGTTCGCCGAACATGCATGGCGCCGCCTGATGCGCCTGCACTATCTGCGCGGCGACCGCGCGGCGGCGATCGCCGCCTTCGAACGCTTCGAGCGCAGGCTGAAGGACGAGCTCGGCACCCGCCCGTCGGCCGAGACGATCGAGCTGATGTCGACGATCGAGGAGGCCGGTGCCAGCCTGCCGGCGCAGCGCGCCGTCGTGCCGGCGAGCCTGCTGCGCCCGCCGCGACTGATCGGCCGCGAACGCGAGACGCGATTGCTCGCCGGCGCGTGGTCGGCGCAGCGCGTCTTCCTGCTCATCGGCGAAGCCGGCATCGGCAAGAGCCGCTTGCTGCACGACTTCTCGGCCGGCAGCAATCAGGTCGTCGTCGTTCAGGCGCGGCCGGGCGACGCAGGGATTGCGTATGCCCTGCTGGCGCGGCTGCTGCGCGCAATATTCGCCGCGACCGGCGTGCCATTGGCATCCGCACGAGCCCGGGAACTCGCACTGATCCTGCCCGAGCTCGGCACGCCCGGTGCCGTCGCCGGCGAGGCGCAGCGCCTGCTGCTGCAACGCGCCGTCGAGCTCACGCTCGTCGACGCCTTGCGCGACGGCTTGCAGGCGGTGATCGTCGACGATCTGCACTTTGCCGACGACGCGAGCGTCGAGTCCCTGCAGGCCATGCTGCAATCCGACGCCCTCGGCGCACTGCACTGGGGCCTGGCGCAACGGCCAGCCGACGCCCGGGACGCGGTAGCCGCGCTGCGCCGCGCGCTGGAGGAAGGTGGCCGGGTCGAGGCGATCGAGCTGCAGCCGCTCGACCTGGCCCAACTCGGAGCGCTGATCGAGTCGCTCGGTGTCGCCGAACTCGACCCGGTTCGACTCGCCCCGGCGCTGCTCAAGCACAGTGGCGGCAACCCGATGTTCGCGCTCGAGACCCTGAAGGATCTCGTGATCTCCGAGCGCGGTTGCGCGCCCGATGGACGCGTCTTGCTGCCGCAGCCGGTCACCGTCAGTGCGCTCGTCGTGCGGCGTTTGTCTCAACTGTCGGCGCCCGCGCTGCGCCTGGCACGCACCGCAGCCCTCGCCGGGCCCGACTTTCATGCCGAGCTTGCCGCCGCCGTGCTCGAAACCCACCCGCTCGACATCGCCGAGCCCTGGCGCGAACTCGAAGCGGCGCAGGTGATTCGCGACCAGGGTTTCGCCCACGACCTGATCTTCGAAGCGACGCTCGCTTCGGTGCCGCAACCGATCGCGCAACTGCTGCACCGGCGCATCGCGACCTACCTCGATGAGCACCACGTCGTGCCCGAACGCATCGCGCCGCACTGGGCCGGCGCCGCCGAGTGGCAGCGCGCGGGCGCATGCTATGCGGCGAGCGCCAAGCGCGCGCGTCGCGCATCGCAGCGCAGCCACGAGGTCGAATGCTGGCGGCTGGCGGCCGACGCCTTCGACCGCGCCGGCGATCACGAACGCTCGTTCGACGCGCGATGCGACAGCATCCACGCCTTGATCGTCGTCCAGGGTGTGACGCGGGCCCAGGCGGCGATCGACGGTCTGCTCGCCGCGGCGAAGACCGACGCCGAACGTGCCGCCGCACTGACCGCGAAGGCGACCGCGGCCTTGATGGCGGCCGATCATCCGACCGGCATCGCCGCGGCGGCGCGGGCGCTCGAGTTGACGCGCGACCTGGCGTCGCCCTGGCCGCGCTTTCAGGCCGCGCGTCTACAGGCGGTCGGCCTCGCACAGGCGGGCCGGACGGCCGAAGCGCTGGCCATCATCGAACCCTATCGCTCGCTCGTCGAGGCCGAAGGCACGCCCGAGCAACGCGGCAACTTCTGGGCCGACTATGCCTATGTGCTGAACGCGGTGCGCCGCCTGCGCGACACCGACTTCGCGCTGCAGAAGGCGATCGACAACGCGGCGGCACTCGGCGACATCGCCGAGCTGGCAACGCTCACGTCCAATCTCGCGACCGTCAAGGGCAACCTCGGGCAAGCGGCCGACGCGCTCACGCTTGCGCAGCGCGCCCTCGCGCTGCGGGCGCAGCTCGGCCCGACCGACGGCCCCGAGGGCGCGGTGCTCGAAACCTATGTCGGGCTGTACTGCGGGCTCGTCGGTCGCTTTGGCGAGGCGTTGCAGCACCTGGACAACGCGCTCGCGTGCTTCGGGCGCGACAAACAGGTGCTGTGGACCGCCCTCGCCTCCAACCACAAGGCGCAGCTGCTGATCGACCTCGGGCAGTTCGCGCGGGCGCAGCAGGCCCTCGCCTACGAAGCGCCGCCCATCGACCATGTGCGTGCGCGCGGTGCGACGGTTGCGGCGCGGCTTGCACGCGCCCTCGGCCAGTCCGGCCAGGATCGGATCGACGAGGCGGTCGCCCTGCTGGCGGGCGGCGGCGACCCCCACGTGCGAATGCACGCGCTGCTGGATCGCGCGTGCTGCGACGACGACGGGCCCGATCTGGAGCGCTACGACGACGTGCTTCGGATGGCGATGCAGCTCGAGTTTGCCGGCGTCGCGATGAAGGTGAGGCTGCTGCGCGCGCAGGCGCAAAGCCGCGCCGGCCGGATCGCCGAGGCAGCAGCCGCAATGCGCGCGATCGTCGGCCAGTTCCCGACGCTGCAACCTGTCGATCTGTACTTCGGCGAGGCGTGGTGGATCGCGGCCCAGGTGTTCGACGCCAACGACGATCGCGACGACGCGCTGATGGCGCTCGCACAGGGTGCGAAGTGGGTGCGCCAGGTCGCACTGCCGAACGTTCCGGCGTCGTTTCGGGAGAGCTTCCTGCAACGCAACCCGAGCAATCGCGCGCTGCTCGCGGCGGCCGACGCGAAGTTGGGGCGGTAACGCGCCGGTAACGTGTCGCGGCCTACGCTCGGCGCCGATCGCGCGCTGCCTGCGCGCGGCGAGCCGGAGCCCGCAATGAAGCCACACGCCGCAACACGTTCCCGCCACGCGCGTAGCGTGCGGCCTGCATGGTTCCGGTTCGCGTTTGCCGCAATCATGTCGGCGGCCTGGTCGCTGTCGGGTGCGGCGGAGTTGATGGTGACGGTCGAGGATCTGCTGAAGAACCCGCAATTCAAGTCGGCCTATTTCGCCGCGCTCGGTCCGAAGGCCAAGGAGAAGTGGCTGCGTGAGATGTCGAACAGCTCGCTCGTGCGCAGCGTCCGGATCGAAGGCGAGGACTATCAGGTCGCCTCACCGTGCAAGCCACACGATTGCGGCGACAACAACCTGCTCCTCATCTACGCTCCGGCCAAAGGCACGGTTTTCGGCAGCCTGTACGAGAAGGGCAAGACGACGCTGATCGGCGCGCCAGGCCCCGCGCTCGGCGCCGAACTCGAGCGGATGTGGAAGAAGGAATTCCGCCAGCAATGAAGAACTTGCGCCGGCCAAGCGCCCTGCGCTGAGTTCCGAGTCGTTCGCGCAACGAACGGCGTCGCGGCGCTCGCCGCCGACGCGGGCCGGCACCGCGCCCGAGGCTTGCGCGAAGACCCTGAAACGCAAAGATTCGTCGAAGGGGCTTTACAAGCCTTTAAGATGCACATAACATGCATCTTAACGTGCACGACCGCACTCGGGTTGCCAAATGCAGATTGCATCGGGAGTTTCGCGCTGGACCATGCTGCACTTCGGCTGCGCCATCGGGGCGCTGCTCGGCGCGCTCGTGCTGCTCGTGACGGGCTACTCCGATCCGCTCGAAGGGCTGCGCGCGCCGTCGACGCTGGTCGCGGTTCATCTGACGACGATCGGCTGGCTGAGTCTGTTGATGCTCGGCGCGCTCTACCAGTTCGTGCCGGTGATCACGAACACCAAGCTGTACAGCCAGCGCCTGCCGCTCGCCGGCTTGTGCTTCATCGGCGCCGGCCTGGCCGCGATGCTGCTCGGCTTTCTCGAACTGAGCGGGCTCGGCGCGCAGCAGGTCGTGTGGCTGCCGATCGGCGGCAGCCTCGTGCTGATCGGCTTCATGCTCGGCGGAGCGGACATCGCGATCACGATCTGCAACATCCGGCCGTTGCCGCTGCACGCTGCGTTCGTCGCCGTGAGCCTCGTCTTCCTGCTCGTGACGGCCCTGCTCGGGATCGCGCTATCGCTCAATTTCGTGTTGCCGAACCGGCCTGAGTTCCTGCTGCGCCTGAGCGGTTCGGGCGTCAGTCTGCACATGGCCGCCGGGCTGGGCGGCTGGTTCACGCTGACCGTGATGGGCGTCAGCTATCGGCTGCTGTCGATGTTCATGCTGGCGCCGGACGAACCGCGGCGCAGCACGTACGCCGCATTGATCCTTACGGCCGGCGGCCTGGCCTTGCTGATCGTGAACGGTCTGGTCCAGCTCGAGGGCGGGCCGGTCGCGGTCTGGGTGACGCGAATCGGCGTCGCCGCGACCGGGGTCGGCGTCGTGTGCTACCTGGCCGACATCGTCGAGTTCTATCGCACCCGCAGCCGCAAGCTGCTCGAGTTGAACAGCGTGACGGCCGCCATCGCGCTCGCCGTACTCGCGCTCTCGATCCTGATCGGCCTCGTCCTCACGCCGCTCGGCCTGCTCGGCCGGTATGCGGCGGCAGTCGGCTACCTCTTCCTTTTCGGCGGCCTGACCGGGCTTGGCCTGAGCCAGCTCTACAAGATCGTGCCTTTCATGACCTGGCTCGAGGTGTTCGGCAAGAAGCTCGGCAAGGGCCCCGTCCCGCGCGTGCAGGACCTGGTGAAGGAGTCGCGCGCGAAGCCGTGGTTCATCCTGTATTTCGCGACGACCGCGATCGCGTCGCTTGCGATCGGCGTCGAGAGCAGGACGCTGTTTCAGGCCGCGGTCGCGGCGCAACTGCTCGCGACCGCAGCGATCGTCGTCGAACTGTGGCGCGCGCGTCACCCCGACCCGAATCTGAAGCCGACCTTGTCGCGCCCGACGGGATTGCCTGCGCAGATGGCGAAGAAGCCCAACACGCCGGTACCTGCGTCCGCGGCCCCGCCCGCGGCCGCGGTTTCCGCAACCCACTCCACCGAAGGAGATTGACATGACGATTTCACCCCAGACCCTGGACGTCCGCCCGATCCTGAAAGCCGGCGGCGAGCCCTTCCCGCAGATCATGCAGGCGATCGCCAAGCTCCAGACCGGACAAGGCCTGCGCCTGCTGGCCACGTTCAAGCCGGAGCCGCTGTACGCGGTAATGAAGAACAAGGGCTATTCGCACAGCGAGAAGGCGCTCGACGGCGGCGACTGGGAGGTCGTCTTCACGCCCGCGCCTGCAGCTTCACAGCCGGCTGCCGCGGCCGCTTCCAAGCCCGGCCAGGATGACGCCACCGGCTGGCCCGAGCCGCGCCACAAGCTCGACAACCGCGGGCTGATGCCGCCCGAGCCGATGGTGTTCACGATGGAAGCGGTGGAAGGCATGGCGAGCGGCGAAGTGCTCGAGTGCCTGTACGACCGCGAGCCCCTGCTGCTCTACCCCGAGCTCCAGTCGCGCGGCCACTTCGCACATTGCGACAAGCTCGGGCCGAGCGAGTACCGGGTCCTGATTCGCGTGGCCAGCGGGAAGGCAGCATGAGCGCGCCGACCACCGAAGAATTGCTCGAAGCGCTGAAGGACGTCTTCGATCCCGAGCTGGGCTACAACATCGTCGATCTCGGCCTCGTCTACGGCGCGACGATGAAGGATGCGGCGGCGCTGATCACGATGACGCTGACGACGCCGGGCTGTCCGGCGTCCGACGTGATCCAGGCCGGCGTGCGCCAGCGCCTGGAGGAAGTGCCCGGGGTCGAGATGGTCGACATCGACCTGGTGTGGGATCCGCCTTGGAGCCCGCAGTCGATGAGCCTGGAGGCGAAAGGCCATTTCGGCGTCGAGGAAGGCTAGGCCGCGATGCCGGATTCGAACTCATCCATGGCGCCGGCCGCCGACGCGGCGCTCGCAAAGCTGAACCGCCTGTTCGTGCAGGCGCTGATCCAGATCGGCAAGTGCGGCGACGCGGACGACATCGACGCCGCCTGCCGCCTCGCCGCGCAAGGCTGGTCGGCGTTGCGCCACGACTGGCCGCGCGAGGCCGAGCGGCTGAACGGCGTGATGCACAGCTTGACTGGTCCCAGACATACCAGGCAGCCCCCGAAGGCCGCACAAATGACTGAAACCGAAGCTGCCCCGGCAATCGAAACCTCAACCGAAAGGATGCAAGACCATGAGCGATAGCGAAAACCTCGACGTGCGCAAGCTGATCCCGATGGAACGCCACAGAACCATCTTCGCCACCTGGCAAGGCCTCGCCGCCGGCAAGAGCTTCGTGCTGATCAACGACCACGATCCGAAGCCGCTCTACTACCAGTTCGACGCCGAGCACAAGGGCCAGTTCAGCTGGGAGTACCTCGAGTCGGGCCCCGAGGTCTGGCGCGTGCGGATCGGCAAGACGGCCTGAGCGCCGGCCGGCCACCGCTGCCGCAGGAACCCTGCGGCAGCGGTGCGGATTCAGCGACTCTGTCCGCAAGGCCCTATCGCGGCGGGAAGATCACCTTCCAGTCGTTCTTCATGCTGATCAGGTTCCAGCCCATGGCCTGGTACTGGTCCAGCCCCTCGGCCAGCCGGCCGATCGACGAATTGCGATCGTAGGCGTACTCGCGCGCCGCGTCGTCGTGGTGGACGAGCATCCCGAGCCGCGCACCGCTGCCCGCCGTCGTCCACTGCAGCATCTGGAAGTCGCCGTCGCTGTTGCCGAAGGCGGCGATCGGCCGCTTGCCGATGATCGCGGCGATGTTGATCGGCTTGCCCTGCTTGTCGTCGTTCGATTCGAGCTGCGGCAGCAGCATCACCAGCGGCTGGCCGTCCTTCACTTCGAAGGCGAGCTTCTGGCGCGTGCCGATCACTTGCTCTTCGGGGATGCCGTAGACCTCGTTTGTGAAGCCGCGCATGAATTCGACCGACCCGCCCGAGACGATGAAGGTCTTGAAGCCGTTGGCGCGGAAGTAGCGCAGCACTTCCTGCATCGGCTGATAGCTCAGTTCGGTGTACGGGCGCTTGAAGCGCACGTCATTCGACGCCTCGATCCACTGTTTCGAGAGGTCGGCGAACGCCAGCATCGTCATGCCGCTCTGTGCGGCAAGCACCATCTCGATCAAGCCCTTCTCGCCGCTCGCCATCGCGCCCTCGAGGTCGCCGGCAATGACCGACTTGTACGGCTCCGTGTCCCTCCACTCGGGATGCTGCGGCGCGAGCGCCTTGATACGGTCGAAGACGAAGCGGATCTGCGTGTACATCGGGTACTCGAGCCAGAGCGTGCCATCGTTGTCGAAGGTCGCGATGCGGTCGGCCTGCGCGACGTAGTCCTTGCCGCCTTCGGTCGTGACGGCCTTGACGAACTGGACGATGCGCTGCTTGTTCGGTCCGTCGTTCCAAGAGGGTAGCGGGTCGGCGCCAGAAGGCGCGGTAGCCATCGGCGCGCACGCGCCGAGCAGCGTGGCCAGCGCGACCGCGGCTAGCCAGCGGCGGCGCGTGAGCAAGGTTCGATATCCGTCGAAGGCCACCGCAACTCCCCGGCAAACAGGACCCGAAAACATATAGCCGCGGCGTGAACCCGCCTCGGCAATCCCGTTTCGCAGGCAGCAGCTCTAGTTGCCTGTCGGCAGCGTGAGAGAGACGCCCTCCTTCTGCAACTGATCGCGCACCCACTGGAACCGCTGGTAGTTCGTGATTGTCAGCGGGCCGCTGTAGCTCTCGCTCTGCAGCTTGCGCGGCGGGTACTGCACGTAGGTCTTCATCAGCTTGTTGATCGCGTTGCTGATGGTGATCATCGTCCAGGTGCGCTCGGTGTAGTTGTTCATGAACACGTCATAGCGCTCCTGCGGATCGGCCCACAGGTCGAAGACCTGCGGCACCG